>JANLRI010000214.1:0-3896 GCA_031361565.1 Betaproteobacteria bacterium
CGCAAACTCACGGGTGTAACACTCAAGGACGAAACGCTTGCCGAGCCCATCAAAAACTTAACGCTGACGCAGCGATTTATTCTCTAAGCCTAGTGTGGCCTTCCACACTAGCGATTCGCTTGGTGCATAAAACTTGCAAAGAACTCATCGAGCGCACTGCTCACCTCGAGGGGTAGAATGTTGGCGATGTATTGGTCAGGTCGGACAACAATCAGGCAGCCGCGTTCTCGGTCAATACGGCGTGAAGCGTAAATGTCTTGCCCCTCTTTAAGCGATGCACAGAAGGCCTTTTCGTAGTCGCGCAGCCCGTACCTGCCCTTATGTGGGAATAACAATTCGGGCATGGTGGTGATGTCCAGATGGTGGTGGCTTTGCTGGAATACCGCTCGCACATCGATAACGGCGTCCAGATCCGCGCCCGCCGGGGTGTAGCGTCTAAGTGGAGACTGGGCAGACTCAACGAGGTGCTTGCACAAACGACCCAGTGGAGATTTTGGTCCGCCGTCATCGCCCTGCCCCGCAAAGGCCAGGAGACGCCAACGACCATCCGCCGCCAGAGCCTCGCTCAATTGCATGGCTTTACCGTCGCCCATGCGGACCACTTGGGTGGAGTGAAAGCGGCTCCCGATCATCAAGCCATCGGCTAAGTGCTGATGGGTGGACGGACCCGTAAGTAAGGCGGGTTTGTAGCATGTTGCCGTGCCAGCCGTATAGCGTCCATGCTGTACGAAATAGCGCTGAACTTCCGTAGGTTCTATTCCGGGACTCGTTGAGTTTCCGGGCTCCTTTAATGGGGCGCTGAGCATACTGGCCCATTCGCGGTCGAAGTCGATCAGTTCCTTGGCTACCGCCTGTCGCTCCGCGGAATAGGTATGCAGCAATTCAGGGGCGCATCGCCCTTGCAGAACTGCGGCAAGCTTCCAGCCCAGGTTAAAGCTGTCTTGCATGGAGACGTTCATGCCTTGGCCCGCTTTCGGGCTGTGCGTGTGGCAGGCGTCACCCGTGATGAAAACACGCGGTAGGCGAGTATCCATCAACTGGGGATCGACATCGTCAAAGCGTTCACAGAGCCGTTGGCCGATTTCATAGACAGACCACCACGCGACCTCCTTCACCTCAAAGGTATAGGGATCAAAAATTCGCTGAGCGGCGGCAATCAATTGATCGATGCTGATGTTGCGCGCCGCAACCCGTTCGTTTTCATTGAGCTTGTCGAGCTCGACATAAACGCGCACGAGGTAGCCACCCTCCCGAGGGATAATTAAGAGACTGCCCTCAGTCGCGGACTGGACCAGCGCCTTAAAGCGAATATCTGGGAAATCTGAAACCACCAGGACATCCATAACACCCCAAGCATGGTTGGCAGAATCGCCGCGCAGTGCTCGGCCAATCGATTCGCGTACTTTGCTGCGTGCACCATCGCATCCGATGACGTAGCGAGCCCGGATAGATTCCACCACGGTCTTTGCCCCCTGCTCGCCGGAGGTGGTTAGCTGCTCAAAATGTGCGGTCACTGGGTATTCAGCTCTGTCGTCAGGTGCACGTTCAAGGCCCACGAAGCGTCGGCCATAGTGAGGCACGAGCCCCGAGCTCGATCTCTGCATAGTTTCCAGGAAGAAATCATGCACCCGTGCCTGGTTCAGAATAACGTGGGGCATGTGCGACAGGCCGTCCTCCACATCCTGAACCCGGCCGCTACGCACAATACCGCGACGCTCGATGGCGCCGGGTTCGACGCTGGTTTTACTTGCGTCATGTTTGCCACCGCTACTGCCACCGCTACTGCCACCGCTACTGCCACCGCTACTGCCGCCGTTACTGCGACTCCCGTCGAAGCTACTAGCGCTATCGTCAGGCTTCCAGAAGCAGGTTTCGTTGACCCAATAAGACTCTTTCAAGACGCGCTCTACAAAACCGAAGGCCTCAAACATTTCCATGGTCCGGCAAGCGATGCCATCGGCCTGACCCAATTGCAAAGGACCCGGTTTCTGATCTACGATCACCGTACGGATCTCGGGGAAAACGGCCAACTGTGCCGCAAGGGTTAGCCCAGCAGGCCCGCAACCGATGATCAGGACATCGGCTTCAACTGCAAGCGGGCGCGCGGTCGCTACGGCCAAGGGCGACACGTTCGCGTCCTGCACTGTGTCATGAAGCCCGGGATCACCGGCTCGAAATCCATTGAGATGATATTGCATACTATTCCGTTGAAGTGCTCAGAGCGCAACTATTGCAGGCTGGCACTATTGCGTCAAAGCCAAATTCCGAATACTAGGTATATCATTTTGAAATACCAAAGACAAGCGCGAGCTTAGGGCAAACTAACCCTTTTTTAAAAAGACCTACTTATGGAAAGCGAACACTGTGGCCATTGGACGCTCAGCGCCCCAGAATCACGCCGGGCTTTGTCGCGGATATGATGGCCTCTAAGCGCGATAGTCGGGTGTCAATATCACGCTCGTCCCGCCTAGCGCCCTCGTTCCTTGCGTCGCCTTGATTTCTGCTCCCCTGGATTCCGTGCATTATCAATTCGGTGAAGCGGTCGGCGATAAGATCCACGTTTGCTTGGCTCTTGCCGGTGAGCACAGGCCACATCAGGTGCTCGAGTCCACCGTAGAGCATGGATCGCACCGTCTCGACATCGGTAGCGTCGGGCAACTCTCCATCGCGCACGGCATCGTCGATCGCAAGTCGGACAAACTGGGTGTAGCGCACCTGAAGCAAATGGAGGCCGGAACTGTCGTATTCGGATCCCATGCGGACTTCATGCAACACCAGTTTGGCCAACCCTGGAGTCTCAAAAAATACCCGTAAATGACGCCAAATGATGAAGCGCAAGCGAGCCCTCAAACCCTTCAATCGCGAATAGCCCTCGCCTACTTCCTTTATGAGAGGCTCATACATGTCGCATAAAACGGCATGTAACAAATCGCGTTTAGTCGGAAAATAGCTGAACACCAAGCCTTCCACCACGCCTACACGATTGGCGATCTCACTGACGGCCGTTCCTTGAAAACCTTTGGCGAGGAAAGCATCGCGCGCGGCCGCAAGAATTTCGTCCGATCTGCGCTGGCGTCGTTGGGACAAGGGGTTCGCGCTATTCATATGCGGAAAACACCGTAGCTTGGCGCGGCGATCGGCTGATTGAGTGCCGCCGAGATTGCGATCCCGAGTGCATTTCGGGTATCCACCGGGTCGATGATTCCATCATCCCAGAGCTTCGAGGTGGAGTACAGCGCACTTGACTGGGCTCGAAAATCTGCAAGCACCGGATCCCGAATGGAAGCGACTTCTTCTTCGCTGAGCTTCGACCCACTTCGCGCGAGCTGTCTTAGCTTGACATCAGCGAGGACGTTGGCGGCTTGCTCCGCGCCCATCACAGCGATCTGGCTTTGCGGCCACATGAACAGAAAGCGAGGATCAAAGGCTCGTCCGCTCATCCCATAGTTACCCGCACCGAACGAGCCATTGCAGATGACCGTGAACTTGGGCACCTCGGAGCCCGCAACCGCCATGATCATCTTGGCGCCGTCCTTAGTAATCCCCCTGCGCTCGTATTCCCGGCCCACCATGAAGCCGGTGATGTTCTGAAGGAAGATGAGCGGCGTTCGATTCTGGTTGCAAAGCTCGATGAAGTGCGTACCCTTTTGTGCACTTTCGTTGAACAGCACACCGTTGTTGGCAAGGATACCCACCTTGTAACCCCACAGGTTCGCGAAGCCGCAGAGCAGTGTCGACCCATAGGCGGGCTGATACTCATGGAAGCGGCTGCCGTCTACCAGGCGAGCGATAATCTCGCGCATGTCAAACTGCACCTTGAAGTCTCGCGGAATGATGCCGTAAAGCTCCGAGGGGTCATAAAGGGGCGCCTCGGGCTTCTGCCAAAGCACCTCCGC
>JANLRI010000220.1:0-2207 GCA_031361565.1 Betaproteobacteria bacterium
CAATCGTGATTCCCTGCTCGCGCTCGGCCATGAGTCCATCGGTGAAGAGCGACAAATCCAGTTCGCCGCGACCATTACGACGCGAAGCTGCGCGCAGATCGTCAAGGATATCGTCGGTCATCAGCTTGAGGTCGTACATAAGTCGACCGATCAAGGTACTCTTGCCGTCGTCGACGCTACCTGCCGTCATGATGCGTAAAGGAGCCTGCCCTGCCGGCTCGCCCGCGCGCCCGGATGCTGGAGCGGCTGCCTTATCGACTAGCGAGGCGATTGGCACGGAGACTTGAGCTGGGTTCGCAAATTTTTCGTGCGGTGCATTCATCAGAAATAGCCTTCTTTTTTGCGGAGCTCCATGGCGGCCTCCGAGGTTTGATCATCGAGTCTTGTTGCTCCGCGTTCACTGACCCGGGCGATAAGGGTTTCTTGCAAAATGGCCGCTGAGTTTTCTGCAGCAGATTCCACCGGGCAAGTGCAGGTCATATCGCCGACCGTGCGATAGCGCACTTGCACCTGCTCAATGGCTTCGTTACTCACGGCGGGCGTCGCGTGGGTGACCGCAAGCCACTTGCCTGAGCGCTTTACGCAGGGGCGGGTGTGGCTAAAATAGATCGAGGGTAAGGACAGATTTTCGCGAACAATATAAGACCAGACGTCGAGCTCAGTCCAGTTGCTAATCGGAAAAACGCGCATATGCTCGCCCTTACGGACCCGTCCGTTATACAGGCTCCATACTTCCGGCCTCTGGCGACGAGGGTTCCACGCGCCAAACTCATCACGATGAGAAAAGATGCGCTCCTTGGCTCTTGCCTTTTCCTCATCGCGGCGCGCACCACCAATCAGGCAATCAAAGCCATGCTCCTGCACGGCCTCTAGCAAGGTGACCGATTGCAGCGCGTTGCGTGAGCCCAGCGGTCCAGGATCGGAGACGGTGCCTCGGGCAATACTGTCCTCTACATGACCGACGACCAAGCGCTCTCCAAGCCGTTGGACCGTCGCGTCGCGAAAGCTGATGACCTCCGGGAAGTTATGTCCTGTATCAATGTGTAAGAAACTGAGTGGCAGGCGCATGGGTCGAAAGGCCTTTTCGATGAGCCGCAATACCACCACAGAATCTTTCCCGGCTGAAAAGAGTAAAGCAGCGTTGCGGCTCTCGGCGATGGCTTCGCGCAAAATATGGATGGCTTCGTTTTCAAGAGCGTCTAAGTGATTCACAGCTTTGCCTTGTTTAATTTTTAGTGCGAACCAATTGGCCGCTTTCGTCTACATGCAACCCACACTCCTGGGGGGCTGATTCGATTCCTTGGGATTGTTCTTGCTCCCACCACCACCGTCCGGCGCGCGGGTGCTCGCCGAAACTGATCGCGCGGGTACAAGGTGCGCAGCCTATACTGGGAAAGCCCAGGGCATGAAGCGCGTTCACCGGAACCCTGTGACGCTCTAGATAGTTTTGCACAGCTTCCACGCTCCATTCAAGGAGCGGGTTGTATTTGTCAAGGCCCGTGAGTGGATCAATACTCTTGAAACTCAAGGCCGTTCTAGCTTCGGACTGCTCGCGTCGCAGGCCCGTGATCCAGGCTTGAGAATCTTCTAGTGCGCGTTTGAGAGGCTCGATTTTACGGACAGAACAGCAAGCCTTGCGTGCCTCCGTGCTGTCGTAAAAGCCATTAATACCAATCTTCGAAACGAGTGCTTCTACCGCTTGAGCTGCGGGAGCAATGACTTTTATCCTAAGGGGCGCGTAGTGCCGCTCGACCTGACTTAAAAGCGCATACGTTTCTTCGTGTAAGCGGCCGGTATCTAGCGTAAAGATACCGATGGGGAGTTGATGACGGGCGATCAGGTCGGTCAGTACCATGTCTTCCAACCCAAGAGAGCTGGCGAACGAAAGCTTGGGATGACTCAGGCAAAGCTCCTGCAACACTTGAAGCAGGCGCGCTTCGAGGAGATGATTCAGCGTTGTCGGCGCACGCGAGGTCTCATTGATGACAGCTTCGCTCATTGTGGCCTCTCTTTTTGGGTGGATCAGAAGCAGCGAAGCTTAGAGTCGAGACGAGCTTTTGAGAAAGATCAAAGCTCGAACACGCACGCATTTCTCATTCTAAGAACATTTACTGCTCTTCAAAGGCCTAGTAGTGCGGTGACCCTCCACACCGTTGTGATGGAGCACGTTACTGAATGCGTCTGCGGCTCTAAGAGATGGTCTGAAC
>JANLRI010000302.1:0-14777 GCA_031361565.1 Betaproteobacteria bacterium
TGGCGAGCACGGTCGCAGCGCCAAGGGCCCGACACACCGAAACCGGTATCGGGCTCGACAACCCGCCGTCTACAAAGTCGCGTCCGTCGATCGTAACTGGCGAGAACACAGAGGGAACAGAGCTCGAAGCTCGCACGGCGAGCCCCGCGTCTCCGGACATAAATACCTTCATATTGCCATTGAAAAGGTCAGTCGCCACTGCGGCGAAAGCCTTGGGGAAAGTTTCGATCCTGCGCCCTTTGACCGCTTGATTCACCAAGGCCTGCAGGGCTTCACCCTTGATGACACTGCGCGCTCCAACATTCCAGTCGCCCAAGGAAACCTCGTCCATGGTGCGCGAAAGCTCAGCCAAGGCCTTTATCGACATGCCGCTGGCGTAGAGCGCGCCCACTAAACTTCCCGCGCTGGTTCCAACCACTAAATCGGGAATCAGGCCAGCTTGTTCTAACACCGAAATCACACCTACATGGGCAAAACCGCGAGCAGCCCCGCCTCCTAATGCGAGGGCAAAACGGGGCGCAGCGCCGCGCGTTATTACAGTACCTGCGCTTTGCGCGCGCGCCGGTGTCGAGGACAGTGAACCTTGCAATAGCATCCAAGCACCTGGAAAGGCTGCCACAGCACGCCTTAGTGAATTGGGTTTCACTAATTTAAACGAGTTCAGACTTTTGTCTCCAAGACTGCCAATGCGAACGATTCTCATTTATGATAAGATTTGCCATGTTAATCACCAATCTTAGTCTCTTACTATGAAGCTCACTCACAGATTCCTCCCATTTTTATTCGGTCTAAGCCTTCTACCCCAGCCTGGGCAGGCTCAGGAGAAAGTTCTAAACCTGTATTCGGCTCGCCACTATCAAACCGACGAAGCGATTTATAGCAACTTTACCAAGCAGACGGGCATCAAGATCAATCGCATTGAAGCTGGCGATGAACCTTTGCTGGAGCGACTGCGTAACGAAGGCAAGAACAGTCCAGCCGACGTCTTGATGTTGGTCGACGCGGCCAGACTTTGGCGCGCTCAGATCGATGGTCTTTTTACGCCGCTTCGGAGTAAAACTTTGGAGTCGCGAGTGCCAGAACACTTACGGGGAAAAGATGACGGCAAAGGCAGTGAATGGTTCGCCGTGTCCACTCGCGCTCGAGTGCTGGTCTACAACAAAGCCAAGTTCAAAGCCTCTGACGTGGCGAATTATCAAGATTTAGCCAGTCCGCTTTTAAAAGGGGCCGTCTGTACACGTTCCGCGTTTCATCCCTATATGCTGTCCTTTATCGGCGCGATGTCGGAACATCTCGGTCCGGTAGCAGCGGAAACCTGGGCAAAAGGCGTCGTCGCCAATTTTGCCCGCCCTCCTCGCGGCGGTGACACCGATCAAATCAAAGCGGTGGTCAGCGGTGAATGCGGTGTGGCTCTGACCAACACCTATTACCTTGTACGTTTGATGCGCTCCGACAAGGCGGACGACAAGGAGCTCGTCGCGAAGATCGGAGTCGTCATGCCCAATCAACAAAGCTTTGGTACCCACATTAACATCTCGGGCGCGGGCGTACTTACCCATGCCAAAAACAAGGCTAATGCAATTCGATTCGTCGAATATCTGCTGAGCGACGAGGCTCAAGCCTTTTTGGCCGAAGGCAATAATGAGTGGCCGGTGGTAAGCTCGGTCAAAATCAACAATCCAGCCCTGGACTCACTTGGACCGTTCAAACGCGATAGCCTGAGCATCGCTCAAATTGGACGATCTCAAATTGAGGCCGCGAAAATTAGCGACAGGGTGGGCTGGCGCTAGAGCGCGCGACCCCAGCAATTGACCGCCCTAAGCAGCCGCTGTGACCTTAATTTCTACTTTATACACTGGCGCTGCAAGTTTTGCTTCCACTGTTGCACGAGCGGGCGTATGGCCTTGAGGAACCCAAGCGTCCCATACGGAATTCAAAGCCGGAAAGTCCTTGATATCCGCCAGAAAAATCTGAGCCAGCAGAATTTGGGTCTTGTCACTACCGCATTCGGCCAGTAAGCTATCGATCGCGGCGAGAATCTGTCGGGTCTGACCGGCAGCGTCTTGAGTTGGGTCCGCAGCCACCTGACCCGCCAAATAAATTGTGCCGATGTGGACTACAGCCTCGGACATCCGAGCTCCAACATGCATGCGCTTTATGCTCATAATTTAAACTCCAGGTTTTCCCTAAAACTTTCTAAGAACGAATCGTATCAGCTATGAATAACAGTGCCACCCCAGGACCAAGTTCTAATCTCGACCATTCGGCCCCACTTCGCTCACTGAAAGGCAAGGTTGCACTGGTTACCGGATCCACAAGTGGTATCGGCCTCGGCATTGCTCACAGCTTGGCTGCCCGCGGTGCCAACGTTATTTTGAATGGTTTTGGGGACGCAACGGAAATCGAAGCCATCCGGCAAGCCATGGCGCAAAAGCATCATGTTGAAATAGACTTTGAACCCGCCGACCTGTCCAAGCCCGCAGAAATTGAAGCATTGGTGAAGCGCATCGAAGCACGTCACGGTGCTATAAACATTTTGGTCAATAACGCTGGCATTCAGCATGTGTCGCCCATCGAGAGCTTTCCCACTGAGCGCTGGGACGCGGTTATTGCTCTGAACCTATCGGCCGTGTTTCATCTCACTCGCTGCGTTTTGCCGCGCATGAAGCAATTTGCCTATGGTCGGATCATCAATATCGCCTCGGCCCATGGCCTGGTTGGCTCCGCCGACAAATCTGCCTATGTGGCGGCCAAGCATGGCGTAGTCGGGCTGACTAAGGTCACCGCCCTGGAGACGGCAACGAGCGGTATTACCTGTAATGCCATCTGCCCCGGCTGGGTGTTGACGCCCCTGGTGCAAAAGCAGATTGATGCCCGTGCCAGCGCGATGGGCCTGAGCCAACAGGAGGCGAAGCTCGCCTTACTCGGCGAGAAGCAACCTTCCTTGGAATTTGTGACACCGGAGCAGTTAGGCGAACTGGCAGCATTTCTGTGTAGCGATGCGGCATCTCAGGTTCGTGGTGCGGCATGGACGATGGATGGCGGCTGGACTGCTCAATAGGTTTCTACGACGCAACCCAAAGCCGCGCGGAGCACTTTCTCACGGAACCGCTTGCATTCTCCAATACGGCGGATCATCCAGGCGAAAACGCTTGATGATCGGCTCTTGGCCGACTCTAAAACGCATGTGAATCGCTCCGTGATGGTCGCTGCGCAGTATGTGCACTCCGAGTTCTTCATAGCGTGGCAAAACCTTGTAGCTGGGATGCTTAAACCGGTTGCGATACCCGACTTGGAAAATCACCCATTCTGGGCGAACCGACTCAAGAAACACAGCGGAAGAAGAGCTTGCGCTGCCATGATGAGGCGCAATCAATACCCGAGACTTCAGGCCTTCAATTCCGTATTCAGAGACCAAACGTCGCTCTTGAGCCGCTTCAAGATCGCCAGGAAGTAGAAGCGAGGCTGCGGGGTGATTCACATGAAGTACACAGCTTTTTGCGTTGGTTTTCGACTTCACTGCCGTGGTTTTTAGATCCCCTGGGTGTAGGAATCGCCACTGAGCATCGCCCCATTGCCAAGCCTGGCCTTCGCGGCAGGGAATATGTTTGCGACCATAAAGATTGGCATTTTCGCTCAAAGAGCTTGACACCCAGTGTGGCGAAAGTTTCTTAGCAACTTCTTTCGCACCACCGGAATGATCGCTATCCAAATGTGAGACCACCATGGCATCGATCGAATCAAAGCCGCGCGCTCGCAGATAGGGGATGATGATCCGACTACCTGCTTCGCTTTCTGAACCATAGCTTGGGCCCGCATCGTAAAGCAGACGTCCGCGTGCGGTTTCAATCAGGATCGCCATGCCCTGTCCAACGTCAAAGGAGGTCAACCAAAGCTCGCCCACACCCGGCCTTTCGGTCGGCGCGCTGGTGAGCGGTATTAGCCCCAAGGCGTAGGCGAGACGCGGGTCGAGCAAGTAGGACCACTTTGGATTGCGAACCAGGCCATTGGGCGGCTTTGACGAGAACGGAGACAATAAGCCGATACAGGCCAGACTAGCAAGAATTAGAACGAACTCATTCGGGCGCATCAGGGTGATACCGGCCCAAGAGAAACCGGCCATCCATTCCAGTGCTTGCAACATCCAGCGCGTAGAAAGGATGGCGGGATAGAGCAAAACACTGGCGGCGCTCGACCATAGGGTACTCAGCAGCGCTGTACACAAGACAAACGGGGTGAGTAGGCTCGACACAAAAGGAATGGCGAAAGCGTTGGCCAGCGGTCCTACCAAGGAAAATGAACCAAAGAACATTGCGCCCATCGGCGCAAGAGCAATGGTGGCCGCGACTTGCGAGCGAATGGCCGATTGATACCAAGGTTGTGGAGCCAGAAACTCACGCGCACCGCACCAAACCAAGGCTGCCACTGCCGCAAACGACAACCAAAAGCCCGCTGCCATCGGCGCCCATGGGTCCATCACGGTCACCACGGCCGCTGCCAAGGCCAGCACCTGCGACATTCGTTTGCTGCGCCCAGTGTTAAGTGCCCAAGCGGCAGCGGCAAGCATCCAACAAGTGCGTTGCGCCGGTATGCCCCAGCCCGAAATCAGGCTGTAGGCAAAGGCCGCTAACACCGCTAAAAACCAGGCCAGTCGAGTCGCTTGTAAGCCGCAACGAAACAGCAACGCCGTCACCTGCGGCAAGCGGAATAGCGCCTTCAAGGCTGACAAAGCGATGCCCGCAAACAGCGTGATATGCAGGCCCGAAATGCTCATCAAATGCCCCACTCCGGTTTGATTGAAAATGGTCCACCAGGTGTTGGGAATGGCGTTCTGCTCACCCACGACCAGCGCGATGATGGTGGCCTTGGCCACCTGATTGAGGCGGTCCGCATCTGGTACGGCACGCTCAAGACTTCGTTTCAAAGCATCACGGAGAACGGCCCTTTGGCCTTCAACCCAAGCTTGGAGACGAGGCAAGCTCTGCTCGCGCCAAGTGGCCTCCAACAGAGTTCGCTCGTCATTGGCGCCAACGCTCAAACTCTGGCAGTCCACTTCGGCGCGAATGTTGCCACTGGCCGAAATTCCCTCCTCAAGCGCTCTAAGTTCAGCGTCAAACGCAAACGGATTAAGAGGTGACAGGGTTCGTTTGAGACGCACTTTCAGGCAGAGGTCGGCTCCCATCCGAAGTTGCGCCGGTGGTGGCGCCTCTTTTTTGCCAAAACCCGAGTACTGCGCCAGCCTCAAGGTTTGCGCTAATGGACATTCGCGCCCCAGGCAAGCACTGACCCAAAACTTGTAACGCATGCCTTGCTCAAAACTTTGCGGCATGGCGCTAACGAATCCGCGCAGCACCATATTCTCGCCCTCAAGACTGGGCTTTAGGCGGTCGTGCAGGGCCGCTTCGGCACGCCAAGAAGCATAGACCACCGTAAGACAGGCGCAAAGGACCCACCATCGTAGGGGACTCTTCCAACGACGCAAAACCAGTGCAAAAAATGCCACGACTACGAGAGAAAACGATACTTGGCGCGACAGCAAGACTCCGTTCAATTGGAAGCCAAGTGCCGCCAAGGGGATGGCAAGCAAGCTGGCCGAACTTGAAAAGGGAGTACTGAAATGCACAGTCCCACTTTAAGGCGCTAACACCTTAGACGCTATTCATCTCTCGGTCTAGCCAAAAGGCCTAGGAGGCGGTGTGCGCCTTCAAGGCCAGCGTCATACGCGGCAATACCCGCAAAACATTTGCACTCGTGAAATTCGCCACATGAGAGAGCGAAGTACCGCGAAGCGCAGCAAGGCATTCGGCGATTCTTGTTAATTGGCTTGGTGTGTTCCTCAACAGCATCGGGTTTAGCGCGCGCGACTCAAGGGGAAGAGTAAGAAAGTCTCGGTGAAGCCATTCCGGAGGAATATCGGGGGAATCAGTTTCCAGCACGATCGCCTCTTCGGACAAGGATTGCGCCAGCCGTCGAATCTGCAAGGCCCGAGTGTAGGTCATGGCACCACCAAAGCCGAGGCAAAAGCCCAGATCGACGAAGGCATTTGCTTGTTGCTGGCTACCGTTAAAGGCGTGCGCGATACCTCCCGTGACCTCAATTCGGCGCAGGTGCTTGAGTAGAACGTCCTGCGCACGACGCACATGAAGAATCACCGGCAAACCGAACTTGCGAGCCAATTTAAGTTGCACCTGATAAAAATGCTCCTGCTTTGCTCGCAACGGTCCAACATTCATTTCAGGGATGAAAAAATCTAAACCAATCTCACCGACCGCCACCAGCAAGGGATCGTCCCGGTTCGCGGTTAACGCGCCTTCAAGTATCTCCAAATCTTGGTCTTGCGCTTGTTCCACAAAGAGGGGATGAATGCCCAGGCCGTAGGCCACGCCGGGATAGGTATGAGCCAGCGCGCGCACGGCGTCAAAGTTCGACACCTGCACCGAAGGAACAATCATTCCGTCCAGTGTCGAGCCGGTAATCACAGTCTTGAGGTCCGCTACAAACTCGGCGGCGTCTAGATGGCAATGGCTATCGATGAGCATCGCTATGAGTTACAAATGACGGTACACCCCGCTACGTCGCTTGCAAAATACCATCTTGCAAACGAAGTATGCGGTCAGTGCTTTGAGCAATTTCCATATCATGGGTCACGATCACAAAGGCAATACCCTGCTCTTTGGCGAGACCCGACATGAGTTCGAAAACTGTGCGCGCGGTACCTCGATCTAAGTTGCCGGTTGGCTCATCGGCCAACACACAACTCGGCCTAGTCACCAATGCGCGCGCCAAAGCAACCCTTTGACGCTCACCACCAGAAAGCTCACCGGGCCGATGCGTTGCTCTGGCCTTGAGGCCCACCCTTTCGAGCAAACTCATGGCTTGAAAGTTAGCTTCAGTTTCGGGGACACGGCGAATTCTCAGTGGCATGGCGACATTTTCTAATGCGCTAAATTCAGGCAGGAGATGATGAAACTGATAAACAAATCCGACCAGTCGATTCCGGGCCTCGCCGCGAGCCTTTTCGCTCAATTGATCGAGCCTTTGGCCAGAAATTTCCACCGTACCTTGGTCGGGCTGATCTAAAGCACCAAGCACATGCAATAAGGTACTCTTTCCTGAACCAGAAGCGCCCACCACGGCGACGCGCTCGCCCGGCCTGACGTTGAGGCTCGCCCCTTGCAGCACTTGAACTGCAAACTCCCCACTGCCATAGGTCTTGTGGACGCCCACAGCCTGCAACGCGAAGCTGCCTTGCGAGGGATTGGGAACCACGACATCACTCGCCGAGCGCACATTTTCGACCTCAACATTCATCGCTTGGCTATTCATAACGAAGCGCCTCAGCCGGATTGATTCTGGACGCACGCCAGCTTGGATAGAGCGTTGAAACCAGCGCCAAGGCACAGGCGGTAAGGCCAATTTGGACGACGTCAGAAACTCGCATGTCACTCGGTAAATAATTAATGAAGTAAACGCCCTTGGGCAATACCTGGAACCCCAGCAACTGCTCAAACCAGGCCACTACAGGTCCGACATTGAGAGCCACAATTACCCCAAGCACGACGCCGATGAGCGTCCCTAAAAGACCAATGCATGCGCCCTGAGTTATAAAGATCTTCATGATGCTCGCCGGACTCGCTCCAAGGGTGCGAAGAATGGCAATATCTGGACGCTTGTCAGTGACTGTCATAACGAGCATCGAGACCAAGTTGAAGGCGGCTACAGCTACAATTAAGGTGAGGATAATGAACATCATGCGCTTTTCAATCTGCACGGCAGCGAACCAATTTCGATTCTCCTGCGACCAATCCCGAATCAGCAAATCGCCTGTCAAGGTACGAGACAATTCATTGGCGATCTGTGGTGCTTCCATCATGTCACTGGTCAATAATCGTACGCCGCTGACGCCCTCCACGCGAAACAGTTTGGCGGCGTCTTCGCGGTGCATCAACACCAGGCTTGAGTCATACTCTAAGTGTGAGGACTTAAAAATTCCAACAATCTTGAACTGTCTGAGCCGAGGCACAATACCGGCGGGAGTACTGGTACCTTGAGGTGCGATCAAAGTCAGCTTATCGCCAACCCCAAGTAGCAATTGAGAAGCCATCTCATAGCCAATTGCAATTCCAAACTCACCGGGTACCAAGGCATCGGGTGAACCGATATTGAATTTTTTTGCAAATGGCGCCACCGTACCTTCAAGTTTGGGATCGATGCCACGTACCAGGACACCTCGCACCGTTTCATCGTGCGTAAGCATGGCTTGCCCAGAGACAAATGGGGCACCGGCAACGACCCTGGCATTTAGGCTGGCCTCCTTGAGCAAGGCCTCCCAATGGGTCAGAGGCACTTTCCCTGCGAGAACCTCAATATGGGAGAGCACACTTAACATGCGGTCGCGCACCTCTTTTTGGAATCCATTCATTACCGACAGGACCACAATCAAGGCGGCTACGCCCAATGCAATACCGGCGACCGACAAGGCGGAAATGAAGGAAATAAAGCCGTTCTTGCGACCAGCCCCTTTGGCCGCGCGGGTATAGCGCAGACCGATGTCATACTCAAATGGCAATTTCATGGAGTGCGAGTGTGCCACAGTCAACAAAGTGTCCTTTGCGGATCGCGGATAATCCTGCCGTGCAATTAATTTTTCCACTCTCACTTCCGCCCTTGCTAAACGCTTCGGCTCAACAAGGTTCAACCACTGGGGCCGACACGCGCTTGGCCCAGGTGCGTGTGGCGCTCAAGCGGGCTGGATTACAGAGGAGCAAGGTCAAAACGCGCATTCCTGAATCTGACAGCCTACAAGGTGCTCTGTCGCACGAACTCTGGCTGAAGCGCAGATTTGCCTTGGCCCGACCTGATCTTGCCAACGCTTTAATGTGCATCGCGGGTCCGGCCACTCACGAGCAGCTTCTCCATTTTGATCCAACCAAGACCGCATGGCTGTTGAAGCCGGTCCACCTCAACCTGGCCTTGGATCATTTAGTATTGTCTGCAGATGCTACGGGCACAGGACAATTGAACGACCCTTCGCTCTGGCTGGAACTCTTACGAGAAGCCCTCGAAACTTCCTGGACCCTCGATCTATGGAACTCCCCTCGGTCAGAAACGTATCTGATACTTCACACCCCGGCGGGCACGGACTGGGCCCCAAAGAGCTCAACCCAGGCAATGGGGCGAAGCATTGATCGATACCTGCCTACCGGCCAAGATGCTCGCTCCTGGCGCCGCTTCCTGAACCACACTCAGATGCAGCTCCATGAGCACCCTCTCAACCATCAGCGAGAAAAACTTGGGCTGGCAAGCATTAACGGCTTCTGGTTGGAAGGTGAAGTGTGTGCGCCTCCCGCAAACTTGTTTCGCTCGACGATGGAAGGCCTGCTCGGCGACGTCGCAGGCCCGCTCAATCAAACAAGCAGCGCCAGAGAGGAGCCCGTCATCATTATCGATGACTGGATCACAGCTACCCACCAAGGCGATATTGAAGCCTGGACAGAGACCTGGGAGCGCTTTCCTGGCTTCGCCCAAGCACTTCAAAAACACAAAAATGTGACCTGGAATTTTTTTGGTGAAGGCGCTCAGTTAAGTATTGAAAGCCAACCACAAGATCGGTGGCGCTTTTGGCGTCTCGGAGCCCTCCTTTAATGTCGGGTCGACTTGTAAAAGCGCGCACTGTGCCCAGACTCGCCTATCAAAACCTGAGTGACCTGGGCCATACCCCCTTTCTCGCACGGCTCTTGGCAAGTCGGGGTATTACACAGGGTAGGCAACTTGAGACCGAGCTAGAAGACCTATTACCACCGGACTCTTTGCGTGGACTCGGGGACGCCATTGAGCTACTAAGCCAGGCGCTGTATACACGACAGAAAATTTGCGTAGTTGCTGACTACGATTGCGATGGTGCCACCGCCTGCGCCATCCTCATACGAGGCTTGAAAGTGCTCGGCGCCCAGGTAGACTACCTAGTACCCAATCGCTTCGAACACGGCTATGGCTTGCAGCCGTCCATCGTCGAACTGTGTTTGTCCCATCCCAGGCTGGGGCGCCCTGACCTGCTCATTACCGTAGACAATGGCATCGCCAGCGTCGCCGGCGTAGCGGCCGCCAAACAAGCCGGCCTGCGCGTGCTCATTACCGACCATCACCTCGCGGGTCAAGAGCGTCCCGCCGCCGATGCCATCCTCAACCCAAATCAAGGCGGCTGTAATTTTCCTTCGAAAGCGCTCGCTGGCTGCGGTGTCGCCTTTTATTTACTGATTGCCCTTCGTAGGCACTTGAGGAACCCAGTCGCGGGCAACGAAAAACTTGGTCAACAGCTCAAGGACGCCGCTCAAAGTCTGCGCTTGGATCATTTACTTGACCTCGTGGCCTTGGGGACCGTGGCCGATCTTGTACCGCTCGATCAAAACAATCGCATCTTGGTCCACCAAGGCCTGAAGCGCATACGACGCGGACAAGTTCAGCCTGGGTTGCGCGCCTTAATTAATATTGCAGGCCGAGAGCAACGACGCTTGCAAGCCAGCGATCTTGGTTTTGCTCTTGGCCCAAGAATTAATGCGGCCGGCCGTCTTGACGACATGAGTCTGGGCATCGAATGCCTGATTTGCGACGATGAAACGCGTTGCCAGGAGATTGCATTAAAGCTTGATCAGATGAATCGCGAGCGTCGCGGTATCGAAGCGCAGGCCCGCGAATCGGCGTTGGCGGAGCTTGGGGATCTCACCCTCAGCGCGCATCGCTCTAGCGAGCAGCCTGGTCATGTCGCCTTTAACCCGGATTGGCACGAGGGCGTCATTGGTCTGGTGGCCGGTAAACTCAAAGACCAACTTCAAACGCCTTGCATTGTCTTCGCTCAAGCCAGTGCCAGTGCCGATGCAACGCTCGGTGTGCCGGGCACTTCTCGACTTAAAGGCTCTGGCCGCTCCATTCCCGGCGTTCACCTGCGCGACTGCTTGGATTGGGTCGCCAAGCAAGACCCTCAACTCATGATCAGTTTTGGCGGCCATGCCATGGCAGCAGGCTTAAGTTTGATGGCCTCTGATCTTAGCGAGTTTGAGCGTCTCTTCAAGCTATCCCTTGAAGCGATTCCCCCTCGCGAGAGCTTCAAAACCATTCTTGAACACGACGGCGTGCTTGATTTCGCACAAGCCAATCTGAGTCTATGTCGTCAGCTTGATGGGATGGTCTGGGGGCAAAGTTTTCCGGCTCCGCTGCTGCACGGCACCTTCACCGTTCTTAAGCAGCGCATCGTCGGCGAAAAACATCTTTCCCTGGTCCTGCAAGGAGATGGCAAGAGCCCACCCCTCAAAGGGATCCTGTTCTCCCATACCCGGGCTTTGCCGACCCAACTAAGATGTCTGTACCGCCTTAACGAAAATCAATACCAAGGGATCTCTGAACTCCAGATCATGATCGAACACTTGATCGACGATGAGGGGCGCGAAATTTCAAAAAGTTATAATTAGGGCTCGTGATCGTTGGGAACCCACTCAACTCTATCCATGAACGCAGTAAACACAGCGGAACTCACTAGTGTGTTGAGTCACACGTAGACAAATACCGGGACAAAGCCACACAAACCGACCGATTGATCGCTTTTGTGCGCCGACTAAGACTTTTTTCAAAGTTTAGCGGCTTCTTTTGATGGAAAATCGTCCCAACAAACAGATCGGCTATCGTGTACCTAAAGCATTTCGGACTAAAAACCAAGCCATTCCTTGTCACCCCGGAAACTGAGGCGTTTTTTACGGGCGGGTCTCGGCATTCCTTTTGGGAATCGCTGGTCTATGTGCTGAAGACCGAAGAAGGCATTTTTAAAGTTGTTGGCGAAGTCGGAAGCGGTAAAACTACGGTTTGTCGATACCTGCTCAAAAAGCTACCCTCGAAGCGTTTTAAAACCATCTATTTTGCGGACCCAACCCTTACCCGAGAGCAGATGCTTTATGCCTTGGCGGACGGGCTGGATTTGCCTTTGGACCGTGCCGCTCCCGAGCTAATGATCGTCATGCTTCAAAAGAAGCTGGCGGAGATTTATTCCTCCGATCGCAAAGTCGTCCTGCTCATTGATGAAGCGCATGCCATGCCGGAGGAAACGCTTGATCAAATCCGTTTGCTCTCCCAAGTGGAGGCGAGCGGCAACAAGATTATGCAAATTGTCCTGTTTGGTCCTGAGGAACTTGACCATAATTTGGCCCTGCCCGAATTGCGACCAGTGCGTGAGCGGATCACTCAAAGTTTTAGGCTCAAGCGTCTCAATCTTAAAGACATCTCTGAGTACCTTGACTTTAAGATGAAGGCGGCAGGTTATGAAGGTCCCACAGTTTTCAGCCAAAATTCCATCCGTTTGATGGTGCGCCTCACCAACGGCGTACCCAGGCGAATCAACATTCTTGCGGATAAGGCCCTGCTCTCCGCTGGCTTAGGTGGACGTTTCACGGTCAATTCGAAAGATATCCTAACGGCCGCTAGAGAAATTAAACTTGAAAAGACCCGTACCGGTGCTGATTCCTGGTTGATCGGATTCGGGTCCTTCTTTGCGGGCTCGGCGATTTCGATTGCCCTGTTGTCTCTGGCGTTGAGCAAAGGCTGGGTGCATATTGATTCGCCATTTGATCGTCCCCCGGAGGCCGCGAGGACCGAAGTCGAAGGGCCCAGCGCAGCCTCTCTGCCGCTGCCCGCACTGGCGCCACCCATGGCGAAACCCAGCGCTGACGATGCGGCGCAGTCGAGTGTAGGTGGTTCGTCGAACGGAACTGATGTTAAGCCAATTATCATCCAAAAGCCACGCTTCGAGGCAACTCCGGTGGACCCACAAAGTATTCTCTCGGGCGTGATGGAGCAGCGAACCTTCGGCACTCCCACCAATGGTGACAATGACCGCACTTTGGGTGACGGCAAACGCTAAAAGGCATTGCGATCCGGAAAGCGTTAAAATCTTGGGTTTTGCATCATTAAAGGCCACGCCCAAGCATGGAAGCCGAACGCCTCAACGCGCTCTCAGCGCAAATTAACGATCTCACCGAGCGCGTACTTGCGCTCAGGGGGTATCTTTGACTTCGACGCTAAAAGCGGCCGACTAGAAGTTGTCACTCGAGAGCTCGAAGCCCCCGACGTCTGGAATGACTCCAAACGAGCTCAAGAACTAGGCCGTGAGCGCCGATCACTTGAGAATGTGGTGATCAACTTGACCGAAGCCACCGGGCGAGCCAATGACGCCAAAGAGCTTTTCGATATGGCCAAGGAAGAAAGCGACGAAGAGACGCTCATCTCCGTCGAAGAAGACATGGCGAGTCTTGAGAAGGTGGTCGCGACCATCGAGTTTCGACGCATGTTCTCCGGCGAAGCCGATGCCAACCCTTGTTTCGTTGAAATTCAAGCGGGAGCCGGTGGCACGGAAGCCTGCGATTGGGCCTCGATGCTGTTGCGCCAATACCTGCGCTATGGCGAGCGTAAGGGTTTCAAGACCGAGATTCTCGAAGAATCCCCTGGGGATGTGGCCGGAATAAAGGGTGCGACCATCAAAATGGAAGGCGAATACGCTTACGGTTATCTGCGCACAGAAACCGGTGTTCATCGCCTAGTCCGTAAATCACCGTTTGACTCCTCTGGCGGGCGTCACACCTCATTCGCCTCAGTTTATGTCTACCCCGAAGTCGACGACTCCATTGAGATCGATATCAACCCTGCCGATTTGCGCATCGATGTGTTCCGGGCCTCAGGCGCGGGTGGTCAGCACGTCAACAAAACCGAATCGGCAGTTCGTATCACCCATGTACCCACCAATATTGTCGTGCAATGCCAGAACGATCGCTCTCAGCATAGCAACAAAGCTGAAGCCATGAAAATGCTCAAGGCGCGCATGTATGAGCATGAAATGCGTAAGCGCATGGCTGCACAGCAGCAGGTTGAAGCTGGCAAAACGGATATTGGCTGGGGTCATCAAATTCGCTCCTATGTGCTCGATCAGTCGCGCATCAAAGACCTGCGCACCAATGTTGAAACCGGCAACACCAAATCGGTGCTTGACGGCGATTTAGACGACTTTATTTCGGCCAGTTTGAAGCAAGGCGTTTAAGCCTACTTTGCGCGCCCAAGGACGATTCCATGAGTAAAAACCAAGTTCCCCCTTCTCTGCAAGCAGCCGTTTTAAAGGCAGAAGAAAAAGCCGAGAAACTCGCGACTTCAAGCGCAACCCTAGGCTCGGACGGCCTTCCCGCAGCCGATGAAAATCAAATCATCGCGGAACGCAGAACCAAGTTGGCAGCTCTGCGCAAGAAGGGCCAGCCCTACCCGAACGACTATCGCCCAACCCATTTCTCAGGCCACCTCGTGGCCCAAAACGAAGCCAAGACTCGTGAACAGCTTGAGGCTGAGGGCATCTCCGTCAGTCTGTCAGGGCGCATGATGCTCAAGCGTGTGCAAGGTAAGGCCAGCTTTGCGACCCTTCAAGACAGTACCGGCCGCCTGCAGCTATGGCTCAATGATGAGGGTGTGGGTGCCGAAGATCACGAGAGCTTTAAGCACTGGGATCTCGGTGATATTTTGGCGGCAGAAGGCAAACTTTTCAAAACAATGAAAGGCGAGCTCTCAATACGCTGTTCGAAAATTCGCCTGCTCTCAAAATCTCTGCGCCCCTTGCCCGACAAATTCCACGGCCTGGCGGATCAAGAAGTGCGCTACCGCCAACGTTATGTCGACCTCATCGTCAACGAAGAGACCCGTAAGCGCTTTGCAATTCGCAGCAAAGCCACCAATGCGATTCGCAATTTTATGGTCGC
>JANLRI010000311.1:0-3231 GCA_031361565.1 Betaproteobacteria bacterium
CCATACTCGCCACCGTTGGTGCCAATCAAGATTTTGCCATCAACCGCGACCGGGGCCATGGTTTCAGAATAGCCCAACTCAGGGTCGGCAATTTCAACGTTCCACAGCAACTTACCGGTCTTCGCGTCGAGGCTTACCAAGCGCGCATCAAGCGTGCCCATAAAGAGCTTGTCGTCTAGGATCGCCACACCACGATTATTCGGGCCGCAACAATAGGTCGTGACCTTGCCCATCTTGTGCTTGTAGTGCCAGAACTCCTTGCCGGTCACTGCATCTAAAGCATAGACATGGTTAAACGAGGTCGTGATGTACATGATCCCGTCAACAACGATAGGCGAAGTTTCCTGTGACTCCAGCACTTCGGTCTGGAAAGTAAAAGCGGGGCGCAACTTCTTTACATTACCGCTATTGATTTGAGCAGCAGGGTAATAGCGCGTCTGCGCATAGCTCATATTGGAATGCACAAAATCCTTGGAATCTGTGCCAGCTTGATCGAGCTTACTTTGAGATACTGAAATGTTTTTCGGCACCGGTGAGCCAGCAGCAGCGGCCCCGCCTTGAATCTCAGATTGAGAATAGACAGAGCCACTTGCAGCGAGCAAGAAAGCGGCAAAAGTGGCGGCAAGCGGCCGACCACGGTTTAAGGTAGTACGCATTGAATGCACCTCCAACAGGGCAAATTTTTATTAGAACGACGCCGACAAAAAAGGCGGCAAATGAAGAGTGACTTAGCAAATCAAACCCACGCTGTGAATACAGCAAAAGCCTCGACACTCACTCGGCGAAACTGCGTTGTTACAGAAGCGGTACTGGGAAACCTATGGGCCGAGGCATATTGATATATTCGAGCAAGTTAATTATCAACCTCGGATTTTCAGGTGTCAAACTCATGAACCGTTTTAAGCTCTGCCCGCCCGATCAATCCACTCCAGTTTCCGGAAACTCGTTCGTTTGGATGAGTGTTTCATTGCCGAGAAGCATCATCCTTTGTACATTATTCGTCCTACTGAGCCTGGCGGACGCGAAGTTATGCCTGGCACAAACCACAACCAACCCGAATGTCGATGCTCAACTCTTGGTGGCTGCGAGAAAGAACAACCTTGAGGGCGTAAAGCAGGCCTTGTCGCGCGGCGCCGATGCCAACTCACGAAATCGGCTGGGCAAGACCGCGCTAATGATGGCGGCGGAAAACGGTTGGACAGCGCTGGCCGAACTCATGGTCAATGCCAAGACCAATGTAAATTTAGCGTCGTTAGATCGCGTTACGCCGCTCATGGCTGCCAGCTATGTAGGTGACGCCAAAATTGTCACGCTTCTACTCGCGACAGGCGCGGACCCGAAACCCTTGGACCGCATGACCAAGTCCGCCATGATCTATGCGGCAGGCCAGGGCCACACTGAGACGGTTAAATTACTGCTTGATTCAGGGGTTTCTGTAGACGCCGCACCCGTCGATGGTTTGACTCCATTGATGTGGGCCGCCGGCCAAGGCCACAGGGAAACGGTGGCCCTGCTTTTGAGCCGCGGCGCAAATCGGGATTTGAAGGATGACCGCAAGCTCACAGCCCTCGACATTGCACGTGCACAAAAACAAGTGGCCGTGGCGGCCGTTTTGGCCGCGCCTTAAGGTATGGTCACTACACCTTGGGCGCGCAACTTCTCAATATGCTCGCTCTTATAGCCGAGCACCTCCTGCAATACTTCAACCGTATGTTCGCCAATGCGCCACGGGGCAGTTCTAGGCGCTTGGACGGGCTGACCGTCGACGTGAAAAGGAGGGGCGGTAATACGCACACCTTCAGACCGAGCAGGATGAGACAACACTGGGAAAGCCTTTCTCTGGGCCATGTGCGGGTGAGCAATGATTTCTTCCGGCAGCAGCATGGGCACACTCGGGATCCGAGCACTTCCTAATACGCCGAGGGCGTCGTCAACGGACCCGAACTCCTTGAGCCAGGCATCGAGCAGCTCAAGCAAGGCGGGCCAATTGGAACGTCGTGCCTGGGCAGTGGTGAAGCGTTGATCGTTGGCTAAATCGGGTCGTTTCATCGCGACGACCATTCGTGCCCACATATTCGCGGCTCCACCCACTTGTAAGGCGACGTGACGATCACCAATAGGTTGGACCACCATACCGATTCTCGGGCGGCGCTCAGCCGGGGCGCCGTTCAACAGTGCTGCGAAATTAACGTCGTCGGCACACACTAGGCATTCCAGCATCGACACATCAAGGTAGGCGCCCTGCCCTTGCTTGGCTTTGCGCAGCAAGGCCGCGCAGATCACGCCGAAGGCATGGGCACCGGCCAAGACATCAGCGGCCTGCAGATTGGAGGCTCGAGGCGCAAAGCTGCCTGCGCGATCTAAGTCCATCATGCCGGAAAAGGCATTGATGAGATGAGCATAGGCCTGGAGGTTTCGCAACGGGCCTGTTTGTCCAAAGCCTGAAATGGAGCAATATACTAGATCGGGCTTAATGGAGCGCAGGCTCTCATAGTCGAACTTGTACTTCGCCATAACGCCTGGCGAGAAATTCTCAACCACGACATCAGCCTGTCGAACGAGATCTAAAACGACTTCGCGTGCTCCGGGGTTTGCAAAGTCGATAGCGACGCTTCGTTTGCTCGCGTTGGTACGTGCAAAGTAGGCGCTCTGATCGTGTGCGTCAGGGTCCATTTGTGGAGTGATATAGCGCACCTCATCGCCCTCCCCAGGTCGTTCGATTTTTATGACATCCGCTCCAAGATCTGCAAGCAGGCGAGTACAGTAGGGGCCTGACAACACACGGGTGAAATCGCAAATCTTATAGCCCGCGAGCAAAGCCTCGCTGGTGCTTGTTGATGGGTTAGAGCTAGCGTCGAGGTTTTGTGAGGTCATGAGCTTAAGCGCGATGTAGAGTGCAATGATGCTCGGTCGTCCCTTGCTCAACCTGCAAGGTACTGTGTTGCACCGAGAAACGATCCTTCAATGTTTGAGTGACATTGTCCATGAAGAGGTCGCCGGGATAGCCCTCAGGCATCACCAAATGGACGGTCAGCGCACTTTCAGTGGTACTCATCCCCCAGATATGCAAGTCATGAATGTCTTGCACGCCCTGGCATTTTCGGAGATAGGCCGTTACCGCGCCCACATCAATGTGCGGCGGCACGGCATCAAGGGCCAATTGCACCGACTGCTTTAAGAGCCCCCAAGTGCTCATCAGAATCACCGCCACGATCACAAGACTTACAAGCG
>JANLRI010000334.1:0-3338 GCA_031361565.1 Betaproteobacteria bacterium
CGACGCTTAAAAATTTAGGGTCCCGTGCTCGATCAGGTCGAGGTGACACTCAGCGCCGCGGGTGTCCCCCGACCTTCGGTCTCCTCCTTTACCCCGCTCTGCTGAGTGTCACCTCGACCTGATCGAGCAGCCTAGGAGGACGTTCCTTAACCCGCCCGCTGAGTGTCACCTCGACCTGATCGAGCACACTAGGAGGCGTTCTTTGGAGCTTTAATCAGTCTCGGTGTCAGCTCCTCTGATCGCGGCGACCGTAAAATCGCTTAGACTTCCCATTGGGCATTTAAGTGAGCAAGGAGCACCGGTGCGGATCGCGATTTTAGGTGGTGGCCACGGCTGTTTTGCGGCGGCGGCAGATCTCAGCGAGCAGGGCCACCAAGTGGCTTGGTGGCGGCGTCACTCGGCTGGCTTTGAGCCGATTCGGGAAGCGGGCGGGGTATTGCTGAAGGATAGTGCGGGTCAAAGGCAAATTCCGATTGCCTTGATGAGTGCCGACATTGCTGAAGTGTTGGGTGGCGCCGAGCTGATTCTCCTTCCTGTACCTGCCAATAGTCACGAAGATCTGGCCCGGGCAATGGCTCCGCATCTCGTTTCCGGGCAAGTGGTTTTCATGGCGCCTGGCACTTTTGGCTCATTCTTGATCGACAAAATGGTTCGGCAACTCGGCAACCTCGCGGAGGTGACCTATGCCGAGACGGGTACCCTGCCTTATCTGGCCCGTACCCATGGACCGGCGACGGTCGCCATCACCATCCGTGCGGTGCGCTTGCCGACCGGGGTATACCCATTGAGCCGCTCCGCGCACGCAATGGACGTAATCCAGCGAGCTTACCCTGTGGTGCATCCCTGTGGCGATGCACTCTCAGGGGCGTTGATGAACGCTGGACCGATCATTCATCCTCCATTAATCCTGTTGAACGCGGCGCCTCTACAGCATTTTGAACGCTGGGATATTCATCATGAAGGCACCACGCCAGCGGTGAGAGCGGTGACCAATGCCTTGGATGCAGAGCGCATGGCGCTGCGCGAAGCTCTGGGTTATGGCGCTCCTCACTATCCTCTCGCGGACCACTACAACGGTGATCGTTGGATGTATGGAGATGCCCATAAGCGTTTGACTGATTCCGGTGATTGGCGAGAAACCATTGACCTGCATCATCATCGCTATATGACCGAGGATGTCCTGTTGGGCTTGGCCTTTTTAGCCTCGGTGGCACGTAAAGTTGGTTGTGAGGTTCCCGTGGCTTCCGGCCTACTGGCGATTGCTGGAGCCATCGTCGGCCGACCTGGCCTGGGGCGAGGACCTGACCCAGGAGCACGAAGCCTTGAGGCCTTGGGGCTGAATGAATTAAGCGTACCCAAGCTTCAGGACCTGCTGCGTTCGGGAATTCAAAGTTGAACGCTTTGCCGCTCGCCCCGATCATCAGTCTTGGGGCAGGCCGGATGGGGCGAGGCATTGCCATTGCTTTCGCCTACGCGGGCTATGCGGTCGATGTGATTGATTTTAAATCCCGTAGCGACGCGCAGTGGCTTCGGTTGCGCGCTGAAGCCGAAGACGAGGTGCGTACCAGTCTCGAGACCTTGGCTGAGCTCGGGCTGATGGGTGCAATGGACGAGCGCGCCACCGTCGCCGCGATTGCAAAAATTTTGCAAAGAGTGCGCCTGATTCGGCTTGAGGACAGCGCGGCCAGCTTGCGCAAGGCCGAACTTGTGTTCGAGGCCGTGCCCGAGACCCTGGAGGCCAAGCGCGATGCCTTGCAACGCTTGTGTCTAAATTGCCCTGACTCCGCCACGATCGCTTCGACAACGTCGACTATTTTGGTCACCGATTTAGTGGCAATGGTGAACCATCCTGAGCGCTTGTTGAATGCTCACTGGTTGAACCCAGCCTACGTCGTGCCCTTGGTCGAGATCAGTACTCATCGGGGCACCAACTCGAACGTGGTCTCCAAGCTGAAAATGCTTTTGGAGGGAATCGGTAAGGTACCGATTGTATGTGGCCCAGCCCCTGGGTTTATCGTGCCTCGCTTGCAAGCCTTGATCATGAATGAAGCCGCCCGTATGGTCGAGGAGGGTGTTGCCAGTGCCGAGGAAATTGACAAAGCGACCCGCTTCGGCTTGGGGTTTCGATTCGCGGCCATGGGGGTGGTGGAATTCATAGATTATGGTGGCAATGATATTTTGTACCATGCAAGCCATTATCTTGCCCATGCTTTGAGCCCGGAGCGCTACACATCACCGGAAATTGTGAATCGTATGATGCTCGAAGGGCGTAATGGCCTCAAAAGCGGCGCAGGGTTTTATGATTACTCCGAGATTGACGTCGCAAAGTATCGCAAGGACGCTCTCGCACGTTCCCTCGCGATGCTTAAACATCTTGGTCTGCAACGTCCTCCTGTACTGTGAGTGTTTGTGAAACACTTCGTCTTACTCATCAATAGCAGCAAGAAAGCTCATGGCCGAACGTTCGTTTAAAAAAGAAGTTGAAACCCTCAGGCTCGGAGACGGCGAGGAATTTCGCGGCGAAGGCATTCTCGCGGTGACCAAGGCGCTTTTGCAATCGGGAGTGTCCTATGTTGCCGGCTATCAAGGCGCACCGATTTCGCATCTCATGGATGTTTTGACTGATGCCAATGAAATCTTGCAAGAGCTAGGAATTCGCTTTGAGCATTCGGCTTCTGAGGCGACGGCGGCGGCTACTCTTGCGGCTTCGGTCAACTATCCCTTGCGCGGGGCAGTCACTTTCAAAAGTACCGTCGGCACCAATGTGGCCTCGGACGCTTTGGCTAATTTGGCCTCGGGCGGGGTTAAGGGTGGCGCAATGATTATCGTCGGCGAAGATTACGGCGAAGGCTCGAGCATCATGCAAGAGCGCTCTCATGCCTTCGCGATGAAATCACAGATCTGGTTGTTGGACCCGCGACCTAATTTGACCAGTATTGTGGATATGGTGGAAAAGGGTTTCCAACTGTCCGAAGCGAGCAATACGCCAGTGATGCTGGAGCTTCGAATTCGCGCCTGCCATGTCCATGGCCGCTTTAAAACCAAGGCCAATAAGCGAGCCTCGTTTAATTTAAAGAATGCGATGGAAGCGCCGCAACGCGATACCAATCGTATAGCGTTGCCACCGGCCACCTATTTGCATGAGCAGGAGAAAATCAATACTCGCTGGCCGAATGCGCTACGTTTTATTCAAGAGCATCAACTCAATGAGTTTTTTGGGCAGGACTCTAGCGGATCAACATCTCAGCAACTAGGCATCGTCTTGCAAGGCGGCATGTATAACGGCGTGATCCGCGCTTTGCAAACCCTTGGATTGGCCGATACCTGGGGCGAGAGCA
>JANLRI010000347.1:0-1495 GCA_031361565.1 Betaproteobacteria bacterium
GGCGCGAAGTGTGGTGCCCATGCCGGCGGAGATGGATTTCGATACCGCAGCGGCCTTCACCTTAACCTATGGCACCTCCTATCATGCCTTGAAGGATCGTGCCGACATCAAAGCTGGTGAAACGTTATTGGTGCTCGGTGCAGCGGGCGGGGTAGGCTTGGCCGCGATCGAGATTGGTAAAGCCCTGGGAGCCAAGGTGATAGCGGCTGCCTCCACGACTGAAAAGCTGGCGGTTTGTAAGGAGCATGGGGCCGACGAGTTCATAAATTACAGCACCGAAGACTTTCGCGAACGCTTGAAGGCGATCACTGGTGGCAAAGGTCCTGACGTCATTTACGATCCGGTGGGCGGTCCTTTAGCGGAGCAGGCCTTTCGAAGTATTGGCTGGCGCGGTCGCTATCTGGTCGTTGGTTTTGCCAATGGCGAAATTCCGAAGCTTCCGTTTAATTTGATGTTGCTCAAGGGCGCGTCTGTTGTCGGCGTGTTCTGGGGTGACTACACACGCCGTGAGCCTAAGCAAAACTTCGCTGACATTCAAGTGATGCTGGGTTGGATGCGCGAGGGCAAGATCCGGCCTCACATTTCGGCCCGTTACCCGCTCGCTCAGGGAACTCAGGCGCTTAACGACATGATGAACCGGAAGGTTATGGGGAAGGTTGTTATTACTAATTGACGGTGCTTGCTAGAAGCTTGTGGCGAGGGCTGGCAAGACGGTGCCGGAGCAGCGACCAAAACCTATTCGGGCGGCGCCGGGTTTTTGACAATAGGCCGTCAGGGTTAGGGTGTCTCCGTCTTGCAAGAAGGCGCGAGTTTCACCGTTGGCTAGGGTGATGGGCTGCTTGCCGCCCATCGACAGTTCAAGTAACGATCCGGCCTCTTCTTGAGTGGGGCCGGATTGCGTGCCGGTACCGATCAAATCGCCGGGCAGGAAATTACAGCCGCCGACCGTATGATGGGCGATCAATTGCGCAACACTCCAATAGCAATGCTTGAAGTTGGACGTGGCTATTTGTTGCCCGGCCGAACCTGTCGAGCTCATTGCAGGGGTTTGTAGCCAGGTTTCAAGATGAATGTCCAATGCACCTTGCTCGCGGTTGAGTGCTGATTCCAGGTAGGGGAGTGGCTGGGGTTCTTCGCTGGGGCGAGTCCAGCCAGCACGATAGGGCTCAAGCGCTTCGCTCGTGATGATCCAAGGGGAAATACTGGTACAAAAATTCTTTGCCAGGAATGGGCCAAGTGGCTGATATTCCCAGGCCTGGATGTCTCTCGCCGACCAATCATTGAGTAACACCATGCCGAAGGCTTGCTGGGGTGCTTGATCGATTGAAATGGGTTCGCCTAGGGCATTTCCTTGACCCAAAAATACCCCTAACTCGAACTCATAGTCCAGGCGCTTACATTCGCTAAAAACCGGCGAGGTTGCACCGGGAGGCAATACCTGCCCGCGCGGCCGTCGAAAACTAAAACCATCTAAACGAAGTGACGAGGCTCGGCC
>JANLRI010000350.1:0-2231 GCA_031361565.1 Betaproteobacteria bacterium
CCTTCGGGCACATGAAAACTCTACTGATCGGACTGGGCTTGATGCTGATTTTCGAGGGCTTAATGCCCTTGATTTCGCCCCATCAGTGGCGCGCGTTCTTCGCTCAAGTTGCGAGACTAAAGGACGGGCAAATTCGCTTCATGGGACTGGGGGCTGTGGCTCTCGGCGCACTGTTCTTGTTCCTTGCCCAATAGCGCTAGAGCACAGTTGGCGGGTTTTTTGGCCCTGTTTTCAAGCTAGCTTAGAATTACGCTTTAATTCCCCTGGATTTGACCGTGCCGAACTGGCTCCTGCCTGAAAGCATTGCGGATGTTTTGCCCTCAGAGGCCCGCACTATCGAAAATTTACGTCGACGCTTACTAGACTGTTATCAGTCTTACGGCTACGAATTAGTGCAGCCGCCGTTAGTCGAATATCTGGATGCCCTGCTCACCGGAAGCGGGCAGGACCTCAACCTCAAGACTTTCAAGCTCGTCGACCAACTCAGCGGCCACACCCTGGGTATTCGACCCGATATCACTCCGCAAGTTGCTCGGATTGATGCCCATCTTCTAAATCGTCAGGGCTTGAGCAGGCTTTGCTACAGTGGTTCGGTGCTGCATACCTTACCCGCGGGGCTTTATGCAAGCCGAGAGCCCTTGCAGATTGGTGCCGAGCTCTATGGCCATCAGGGCATCGAAGCTGATTTGGAAATCATCGAATTGATGTTGAGCTCTTTGCATTTGTCCGGTGCACACAAACTGCGTCTGGACGTTAATCATTCGGCTATCGTTCCCAGCCTACTCAAAGGTTTGAATGCGATTGATCAGGAAGACATTTACCGCCTTATTAGTCAGCGTGACGTTCCCTCGTTGCGGGCTCTTCTGGCAAAATCGCCCGATCCGCAAAGGTCCGCATTAATCAGTATCGCCGCAAGCGATGCCGATGAGTCCCTCGCCAATCTGCGCCAATATCTTCCGGCCTCACCCGAGATTACAAGTTGCCTGGCCCAGTTCGAGGCCTTACAGGCGTCCTCGCTTTGGAAGCATTTGCCCGATACAAGTTTGGCCTTGGACTTGGCCGATGTGCGTGGCTACCGCTATCACAATGGGCTAGTCTTCTCGGCCTTCGTGCTCGACTCCGACCATCCTAGGATACGCAGTCAAGCTATGGGGCGGGGAGGGCGTTATGACGGTGCTGGAGGTGCGTTCGGACGCTCGCGTCCTGCAACCGGCTTTTCGCTTGAATTGCGCGGTCTCGCTGCCTTAAACCCCACCCCGGAAGCTAATCTTCGGATGAATGCCATTCGAGCACCTTGGGCGGACGATCAGAGTCTGCGTCAGGCCATTGCCATGCTGCGCGAATCCGGTGAAATTGTGGTGCAGGTCTTGCCGGGTCATGAAGATGAGCAGCAAGAGTTTTCGTATGATCGCCAACTGCTTCTCAGTCAAGGCGCTTGGCATCTTGTTGCGCTTTAGTTTGTGCCCCCATTCATTTTGCGCACCTCCCCCTAATTTTCTAGTTTTTCCCAGAGTATTTTTATGGCTAAGAATGTTGTTGTGATCGGTACCCAATGGGGTGACGAAGGTAAAGGCAAAGTCGTTGATCGACTGACTGAAACCGCCAAGGCGGTGGTGCGTTTTCAAGGTGGCCATAACGCCGGCCATACTTTGATTATCAACGGTAAAAAGCAAGTGCTGCGCTTGATTCCTTCCGGCATGATGCGTCCCGAAGTTACCTGCTTTATTGGTAATGGCGTTGTGCTTTCGCCGGAAGCTTTGTTGAGTGAAATCGAGGAACTTGAAGGCGTCGGTGTATCGGTTCGTCCACGACTGCGGATTTCCGAATCTTGCCCGCTTATTCTCCCCTACCATGTGGCCCTCGACCAGGCCCGGGAGGCCAAGCGTGGCGAAGCAAAGATTGGGACAACCGGGCGCGGTATTGGGCCCGCCTATGAAGACAAAGTGGCGCGACGTGCCATTCGACTGGGTGATTTAGCCAATCCGATCAGCTTTCGGAACAAGCTCGAGGAAGTTTTGGACTTCCACAATTTTGTGCTTACCCAGTACTTGAAGGCGCCCGCGATTTCGGTCAACGAAGTATACGAGGCGACGCTATTACGAGGTGAAAAAATCAAGCCGATGATGACGGATGTCTCGGCTGAATTGGCGAGCTTTATCGCGCGCAGCGAATCGATCCTTTTTGAAGGCGCCCAGGGAGCCTTATTGGACGTTGATCATGGCACTTATCCT
>JANLRI010000107.1:0-2952 GCA_031361565.1 Betaproteobacteria bacterium
TGCTTGCCCAGATGGCCGCGAGCGCCCTCGGCAAACATGGTGTACTTCGCTAAAAGCTCCATGCCCGGCTGGAAGTTGTCGGTCGGTTTGCCGTCGCGACCGACCCCCATATTGCCGGTGGCCACGCCTCTCACCGAACCATTTTCGTTGAAGAGAATTTCGGAGGCTGCAAAACCAGGATAAATTTCTACACCAAGGCTCTCTGCTTGTTGTCCCAGCCAACGAACCACGTTCGCCAGGCTAACCACATAGTTGCCATGATTTTGAAAGCACTCAGGCAACATCCAGGTGGGCACTCTGCGTGCGCCGCTCGGATTGAGCATCAAGAAGCGATCTTCAGTCACCGCCGTGTTGAGCGGAGCGCCAAGCTCTTTCCAATTGGGAAAGAGCTCGTTCATCGCGATGGGGTCCATCACGGCACCTGACAAAATATGGGCACCGAGTTCGCTGCCTTTTTCGATCAGGCAAACGTTGATCTCTTTGCTCTGCGCTAGGGCCATTTGTTTAAGCTTGATGGCTGCCGCAAGACCTGCAGGGCCGCCGCCGACGATGACGACGTCGAACTCCATTGAGTCGCGTTGCACTTCCATATTGAATTTGTCCTAAATGAGTTGAGCTTCTGTTTTCGCTTGCACTTGTTCGCGGGTAAGGCCGGGTGCCATTTCAACCAGTTTCAAACCTTGCGGCGTGACGTCCATCACGGCGAGGTCGGTAATGATACGATTGACCACGGCCAAACCAGTGAGCGGGAGGTTGCAAGTTTTTAGAATTTTCAGATCTTCCGTGCCATCTTTCTTGCGAGCGACGTGTTCCATAAGAACCAGTACGCGTTTCACACCGGCCACCAAGTCCATCGCTCCGCCCATGCCCTTGACCATCTTGCCGGGAATCATCCAGTTGGCAAGATCGCCTTTCTCACTGACTTGCATGGCGCCGAGAATCGACAAGTTAATCTTGCCGCCGCGAATCATCGCGAAGGAATCATGCGAGCCAAAGATGGACGTGCCGGGAATCGTGGTCACCGTTTGCTTGCCGGCGTTGATGATGTCGGCATCGACCTCAGCTTCCGTCGGAAAGGCACCGATACCCATCATGCCGTTTTCGGATTGCAACCAGACCTCTTTGCTGGAGGGGACATGGTTGGCCACTAAAGTGGGTAGACCAATACCGAGATTCACGTAAAAGCCATCTTCCAGTTCGCGGGCCGCAATTGCCGCCATTTCGTCATGTGTCCAAGCCATGGTTTAAGCCTTTCCGCCCGTAGTATTGGCTACAGTAGTGCCAGTAGATTTTGTTTCGCTCAAAGTGCGCTTTTCGATACGCTTTTCTGGATTCGGGTTATGCACGATTCGGTGCACATAGATGCCGGGCAGATGGATGGAGTCGGGATCAAGGGCCCCGACCTCGACCACTTTCTCAACTTCAACCACGGTGATCTTTCCGGCCATAGCGACGGCAGGGTTGAAGTTTCGTGCAGTTCGACGAAACACCAAGTTGCCCGATTTGTCGGCCATATAGGCTTTGACGAGAGAAACATCGGGCACCAGAGAGCGCTCCATAACGTAATCAGAGCCATCAAAGTTGCGAATTTCTTTGCCTTCAGAAATTACCGTACCGACGCCAGTTTTTGTGAAAAAGGCCGGAATACCCGCTCCTCCAGCGCGTAGCTTCTCAGCCAAGGTGCCTTGCGGTGTAAATTCCAACTCCAGCTCACCGGCCAGGTACTGACGCTCGAACTCCTTGTTTTCGCCGACGTAGCTTGAAATCATCTTTTTGATCTGGCGGCTCACGAGGAGCAGGCCAAGACCGAAATCGTCAACGCCGGCGTTATTGGAAATGACGGTGAGGTTCTTGACGGCAGAATCGCGCAGCGCTGCAATCAGCGCCTCAGGAATACCACACAGGCCGAAACCACCGACTGCCATCAACTGCCCGTCTTTAACCAGGCCTTGCAGCGCCGCTGCCGCGCTGGGATAGAGCTTATTTGCCACTTTGGGTCCTTTTTTGTACAGCCCCGTATTTTAGTGCATTGCATCAGAGATCGGGTATTCGGAAGGGCGTCCGGTGGTACGGAGACTTGCTCGATTTGATGAACCTTGCGGAAAGTTTCCAGAGTACACTTCATTGAAGGTTCAAATAATCAAAACGAGCCCATGAGGAGACAGTAATGCCGACGGTCAAATTTCCAAGTAGTGCGATACGATATTCCCTCTTGTTGTCAGCGTTGCTAGCGCTCGCAGTTCCGGCAGTTTGGGGGCAAGCTGAAAAGCCAAAATATGGTGGCTCGCTCAGTATTGCGACAAACTCTCCCACCCTGGCACCGCTGTCTTGGGATCCTGGTGATTGGAATTACAAGACGGCCCAGGACGCTGGTCATTACTACGACCGTTTGTTTGTCGCCGACTTTTCAAAATCTAAGGCTCAAGGGGGTCCTTACGGCTTTAAGTCGGACTCCTACTTGCCCTCGGATGCTTATAAAGGCGACCTCGCGGAAACCTGGAAATGGCTCGAGAACCCCTTACGTCTTGAGATCCAGCTGCGCAAAGGCGTGATGTTTCCTGAGAAAGCCGGTGTAATGGCTGCCCGCGAGCTGACCTCTCAGGATGTGGTTTACAGCTATAACCGCATGCTGGCGAGCCCAAAGCGCTACCCCGACTTTGTAGACCATGTGGATAAAGTTGAAGGACCCGATAAGCACACGGTGGTGATTCACTTCAAGAGTTTTCACGAGGATTGGGGCTTCCGTTTAGGCTGGGGGGTGTATTCCTCAATTTATCCGAAAGAGGTGGTGGACGCAGGGATCGGCGACTGGAAAAAGGCCAATGGTAGTGGCCCGTTTCAGCTTACCGAATACATCAATGGCAATTCCCAAAACTACACCAAAAACCCGCTCTACTGGGGCAAGGAAAAAATTGCGGGCCAAGAATACAAATTGCCCTTCGTCGACAAAGT
>JANLRI010000416.1:0-12753 GCA_031361565.1 Betaproteobacteria bacterium
GCAGCCTGGACACAAGTCCGACGCAATTTACTCGAAGTTTTGGAATGTCCTGGGGCATGGGCGGTTGGTTGCTCTGGCCGTTCCTGAACCGGGTCGGCCCAGCCGCCGCGCAGAAATTGCGTGAGCGCGTCGTCGCTGAATTGAAGACCACTTTTGCCAGCCATTACACCCGTGAAGTGTCGCTTGCGGAAGCGCTAACTCTCACCGAGATCGCGACCTACGGCAAACGAGCCACGGGTGAGAAATATCTAATCAACCCATCGAAGTAGTTCCCCCATGAAAGCTATCGCTTATCGCACCAGCCTACCCGCTCAAGATCCCAACAGCTTGTTGGATATTGACCTGCCTGAACCGATCGCAACCGGAAGAGATATTCTGGTGCTCGTAAAAGCCGTCTCGGTCAATCCGGTCGATACAAAAGTGCGCCGCAACGTTGCGCCTGCCGCAAACGAGTTGAAGGTACTGGGTTTTGATGCTGCTGGCGTGGTTCACGCCGTTGGGCCGAACGTGACACTTTTTAAACCTGGCGACGAAGTCTGGTACGCCGGATCGAGAGTCCGCAGTGGCACCAATGCTGAGTTGCATTTGGTGGATGAGCGCATTGTTGGTCATAAACCCAAAAGTTTGGATTTCGCGCAAGCAGCGGCCATGCCCCTAACCACCATCACGGCCTGGGAAGCGCTTTTTGATCGCCTGCAATTGGCCCTTGGGCGACCGCAGGATGCCGGAACCTTGTTAATCACGGCCGGAGCAGGCGGTGTTGGTTCGATGGCGATTCAGTTGGCGCGTAGGCTTACCGGTGCCAAGGTCGTAGCCACGGCCTCCCGTCCTGAGTCCCGCTCTCAAGCTGAACGGCTCGGCGCACACGTAGTGATCGATCATCGCGAACCTTTAGCCAAAGCCATGCAAGCGGTCGGCCTGAAATGGGCAGAGCGCATCTTCAGCGTATCCAACACCTTCGATCATTTTCCCGAACTCGCCAAGATTGTCGCTCCGCAGGGCCGCATCTGCGTGATCGATGATCCTGACATGATTGATGTGCGTCTCTTAAAAGCTCGCTGTGCATCCCTGCATTGGGAAGCGATGTTCGCCCGGTCCGGTTTCGAGACCGACGATATGGGCGAGCAGGGGCGCTTGCTCAACGAAGTCGCGACGCTGGTGGATGAAGGTGTATTGCGTTGCACCCACACCGAAACACTCGGTAAAATAAACGCCGAGAACCTGCGTAGGGCTCACGCCATGATTGAGTCCGGCCGGACTATTGGAAAAGTGACCTTAGCCGGGTTCTAAGCTTCGCCCGTGGCGCGCAATATTCGAACGACAAACGACCGACAACAAAAGACTGAGACGAAAAATGAGGCATCCATTTTCTGCCAAACAACCAGGCCTGAGACGGGGCGTCTGCTCGCTGCTGAGCGCAGTGTTGCTATTGGGGCTTGCCGGTACGGCGCAGGCCCAAAACTATCCGAACAAACCGATTCGTCTCGTGGTGCCCTTCCCGGCCGGTTCAGCCACGGACAGCATGGCTCGAACCCTTGCGGCGGCTGTATCGACCTCCATCGGTCAAAACATCCTGGTTGAGAATAAAGCCGGTGCTGACGGCATGATCGCGGCCAGTGAGGTGATGCGCGCCGCGCCCGATGGCTACACCTTACTAATGGCCACCAATAGCCCGATGGCCGGCGCACCAGCACTCAGGAAGGCGCCGCCTTACGATCCGGTGACGGACTTCACACCTATCACCGATATCGGTCGCTATACCTTCTTTCTCATCGCTCATCCCGGCGTGCCTGCTAACAATCTAAGTGAGCTTATCCAGTACGCCAAAGCCAATCCAGGCAAGCTCAATTACGCGACCGGTAACACCACGGGTATCGTGACTATCGCCCAACTAGCGGGCCTGACCGGGATGCAGATGGTGCATGTCCCCTACAAAGGTGAACCGCAAGCCCTCACCGATCTTATCGCGGGTCGAGTGCAACTAATGGTTTCTGCGGCGGGCGTCGCCGTTCCTCACGTCAAAGAAGGTCGACTGAAAGCCATCGCGGTCACCTTGCCTAAACGCAGCCCGGTTCTACCCAACGTCCCTACCATCGCCGAGTCAGGCGTGCCCAAATTTTCCCTCACTTCCTGGGCCGCTCTATTCGGTCCCGCCAAGATGCCGCGTGAGGTGGTGGCTCGGCTGAACAAAGAGTTCATTGCGGCGATGACCAAGCCGGAGGTCGTCAGTACGATGGAAAAGCAAGCCTTCGAGCTGGTAGGTTCCACTCCTGAAAAACTCTCGGTCTGGGTGAAGGACCAGTACGAGAGTTACAAGAGTGTGTTGAAGGCGGCTGGGGTTGAGCCGGAGTAAAAAAGCGGCTCTTTATCTAAACCAGTAACACTGCTGTTCCGTATTGAGCAAGCGTTTGGTCAACGGGTCTTGATGATCAATCTGGCAGTGCCTAATGGTATCCTAGCGTCGTGGTTTATAAATCCTTTCGTCGCAAATTAACCTCATGGCTTCTCTGCTTTGCCATGATGCTGTCCGCTCTCGCTCCCGCGGTTTCCCACGCTTTGGCCAGGGCAAACGGCCAACCGCTTTCTTGGGTTGAGATATGCACCTCTATGGGCATCCGTCTAGTTAAGCTAGATGCGCAAGGTCAGCCGTCAATGCCCTCAGCGCCTTTGAAAAAGGGCTCTCAGTTTGAACATTGTCCATTCTGCTTCACTCACGCGAACGTCATTGCGCATCTAAGTACCAGTACTCTCTGGGGTATTCCTGCGGTTCGCTATCACGAGACACCCAAGCGTTTCCTAGCATTACCACGAAGTGGATTCGTTTGGAGCAGTGCGCAAGCGCGCGGCCCACCAGTCTTACCCTCCTGAGGCTTCCCTCAGCCCCAGCCCCGGCCGCTGCCCCGGCTCGTCGCTAATTTTCTTCGACATCATTCGTTTCCGACCGCTACGCCGACTCCATCGACTTTGAGGTCCTGTCTGGAATTGCAGCACAAGTCGAATTTTGTCCGGTCAAGAATTTTTCCTGTGCCATGCAGTTAACAAGTGGCCCACTTCGAACCAAATGTCCTCACGCTCTCGGGCTTTCCTTGCTCGCCATGCCCAGGTCGTTCGCCTTATGATCAAAATGCTCAACCCCTCAATACATTTTAAAATTAATCTGCTGCCGACCCTTATTTTGATCGGCTTTACCCGTGCGGCCACGGCTCAAAGTCCCGCAACTATACCGACTCTGCCAGAGATGACGGTCATCGGGGCAGCACCCTCTACAACCCAAGTTACGGATGACATCGCCGCCTCCCCGGCCTCAGTCAGCGTGCTTGGGCGCCGCGAACTTGATCGAAAGAACATCACTACTTACGGGGACATTTTTCGCGGCATTCCCGGACTAAGTGTTGCCGAGTATGGACAGGGATTAGTCGCCTACGAACTCAAGTTCCGTGGCTTCACCAGCGGCCACGGTCGAGATATTGCTACTTACCTGGATGGAGTACCCCTGAACATCACCGGGTCGCAACATATCAACGGTTATATGGATCAGGCGCAGATTATTCCAGAGTTATTGGACCGTGTCGAGATTGTCCGAGGGCCGTTCAGTGCGGCGGCTGGTAACCATGCCGTCGCCGGTTCCATTCAAATGTTTACCGACCGGACTGTGCAGTCGTCACTAAAACTATCGGTCGATAACTTCGGTCGCACTCGAGTACTGCCAATCTACTCGACAAACACTGGGCCGGGCCAATTGCTTCTTGCGCTTGATTTGACCAAGGGTTCCGGCTACACGAATCAAAGTGATGTTGAGCGAACCAACATGTTTTCGCGATACTCGCTTCCAATAAAGGACGGTATGCTGGCACTACGGTTCCAGTCTTACCATGCAGATGCTCAGGCACCGGGCTTTCTAGATTTAGCGAGGATCGAGTCAGGCCAGATTAATCGTAGGGATGCACTCAATAAAGGCCTCGGTGATCGAAAGAATCAAAACAATCTTGTTCTGAACTATCGCTCAAATGATGCCGAAGGGCTTAAAGGTCTCGCCGCTGGATGGACAGCCAGCGCCTATCTCGTTCGCGACAAACGCGAACGATTTACTAATTTTGATTTGACTCTCCCGAGCTTCAGCACAACCAATTTAGGCACGGAGCGGGATCAACTTCAACAGTTTGGGCTCGACGTCAAGAAAGTCACCACTTTTACGTCAAAGGCTTTGCCTTCCCAGCTTGCTATTGGCGTGCAATATAACCGCGAACGTATTCTAGCTACTAACTTTACCTCCGACGCTTTTCGTAATGTTGTGCAAGCTAGTGCCACTCAGCCTGACGCGATCAGCATAGATCGCACGATGCTGACAAGCACACAGTCTGTGTATGGACAATTGCAATTGAAACCCTTGGACGCGCTTAAATTGACCCTAGGATTACGCTACGATAAGCTTGACTTCGACGTAGCTCTACGACCCGACGATGACACTTATAGTGCCGCGTTGGCCGTAGGAGCTAGTCCGAACGTGCGCTCTTCGGCGACGCGCTTCAGCCCCAAAGTCGGCGCTGGCCTTAAGCTGCTCGACAATGGCACATCAACAATTGAACTTTACGTAAATATCGCCAGTGGACTAAAAAGCCCCTATACCTTTAGCGATTTTTACGCGAATGTGTCGGCCAATAGCGCCTCGGTTCCCGACCTGACAGTATCGACCTTACGGAGCTCAGAGATCGGCTTATCCGGTACAGCAAAGGATCATCAGTTTTTTTGGCGCATAGGCATCTGGGACACCACTCAAGACCGCGAAGCGGATCGCAATAGTGCGGGGTTCTTTCAAAGTTTTGGCCGCACCACTCGCAAAGGGTTCGATCTTGAAGGAAGCTTTCAACTGACTCCTACTTCTAGGGTTTTCGCAAACTACAGTGCGGTAAAGGCACGTTCTTTGAGCGCGCCAGCAAACGCCAATTACATCACCAATGTGCCCGAATGGACGGCCTCTTTTGGTGTCGCATCCACATATAACTTAACAAGTGGGCGGCTTGACTTTTCCGTCGAAGGCAGTCTGGTTGGGCCTCAATCGATTACAACGGATAACCTGTCGCGTGGCAGCACCTACAACCGCTTCAGTGCAAAAGCATCCTACAGGCCATCGACGATCAAAGGCTTAACACTCTTCGCAGGCCTTGTCACATTTAACAATCAATTCCAGGAGCCTAGGTTTGATTTTGGTGGTGGCCTCATTGGCGTCTCGCCAAGACCTCGCTTGGCACTCAACATTGGCACCCAATACACCTTCTGAGGCCTTGGAGGGTCTATCCTTTTAGCGGGTCTGGAGAGTCTGATCTCACGGAAAACCACCGGCTAAAATAGCGCGGGATGGGTGGCTAGTGTGGAACGCCACACTAGTCTTTGGCGAATGCTTAAAATCCCGTTTTTTGCACCAATCCTGATTAGAAAAGAGCCGCCCTCAGTGCCTCTGCACAATCCCCATGAGCCTGGCGAGCCTTCCTCACGGCCCCTGCATGTTGAAAAAACGCATGCACCATGCCCTCGTACGTCTTCTCGACGACCGTCACACCAGCGGCACGCAAACGTTCGGCATAGGCTAAGCCCTCATCCCGAAGCGGATCAAACTCCGCATGGGCGATCCACGCTGGCGCCAGACCTGATAGCGCCGGATGGAGCAAAGGCGAAAAGCGCCAGTCGGAGCGATCTCCCGGGTCGCGCAAGTAATGGTTGAAGAACCATTGGATCAAATCAGCATCGAGCAAATAGCCTGTTTTTAGACGTTCGTGGGAGTGCGTCTTTTGATCATGACTTAAGCCGGGATAGATCAGTGCCTGTAAGCGTAGCGGCCAGCCTGAATCTCGCGCGAAGATAGCGCAGGCCGCTGCTAATGTCCCACCGGCGCTATCGCCCGCGACCGCAATCGCATTGATATCGACACCGAGCTGATGAGCATTGTCGCGTAGCCATTCTAATGAAGCGAACGCATCATCCACGGCACCAGGGAAGGTTGTTTCTGGTGCGAGCCGATAATCTACGGAAAAGACTTGGCAGCCAACGTCGTGGGCGAGCATTCTACAAATGCGGTCATGGGTATTGACCGAACCAATCGTGAAACCACCGCCGTGAAAAAAGAGCACGGCAGGCAAGGGTTGCGCCCAATTCGGGGTTCGAGCGCAGTATTGTCGTAGGACGATGCTTCTTGACACCGGTACGGCCGCTTGCGCTCTCAAATTTCCACCTAACTCCCACGAGTGCTTGAGCGCCACTTGATGGTCCTCCACAAGCTCCAAGGCCACGGCCGCAATGTCCAGAGCCTGTGCTTGTCGCTCGTAAAGCTGGCGAGCGGCCTGAGCGCCCAGGGTCTGCATGGTGGGCATGGCCCGAGGGCCTTGGTGAAAGCGCGAGACCGCATCGAGTATGGCTTGAACCTGAGGATCTAGTGGCATTACAATGGATCGCTTTCGCTTAACTCAAAATCACCTCGATCGCGGGCCGCGATGAGGTCCAACGCTGCACCAACCTGTGCGCTCGGCACACGTACGCAAGCCCCTCCTAAAGCGATGGTGAGCAAAGAGTCGGTTTGTACTAAGTGAGTATCGCCGGCACTGGCTTCGATGCGACATGACCGCAAAAATGAGCAAAGAATATTAGCCTCGATGGCACTCAAAAACTTGGCGACTATTTGTAAGTCACCTAAATAATGATCGCCATCAGCGTGTCGGTCATCCTTCATCTCTTAATCTTCGTTTTTCAGCCAAGCTGACTTTCTCATCAACTTGATGGGTTGCGATGGCAAGTAAGGCCACAATGAGCAAGAACCAAGCCTCGGAGTAAAGGGCCAACAAGCCTAAGGTCACAAAAACCGCAATGAGGCCGAACGTTACGAGAGGCGCGACGAAACATTGCCGGTCGTCCAGGGATGTCAACTCGCGTAACTCATAAGGTGAGAGGAGAAGACGGGCACTGCGTCCGTCCACTATGAACTATTCGCCTCGTAGCGAGCTTAAGAATGGTCGGCTGTCATCCTTCGAACTGGGTGCTTCCTCGCCCACAACTAGTCCCTAAACGTCATAGCCAGGCGAACGGCGATCCACGCGGCGCTTAGTGGCCGGCCATGCCAATGCACCGGCCCCCTGCCCCGAGCTGGCCGCTGCCATATTGGCCTTGTTGACCGCCAAAACGGCGGAATCGACGTGAATCAGCTCGGCACCTCCGGCCTGGGCGGCTATCTGAATCTGACACGCAGTCTCCAGCACATACATCGACACAAAGGCATCGCCGATGGTTTTCCCCACGGTCAGCAGGCCATGGTTTCGCAAGATCATCGAGGTATGGTTCCCCAAGTCTTTTTGCAGGCGTGGAATCTCATCATGATTGAGCGCAATGCCCTCATAGTCGTGATAGCACAATGAACTCATCACCACACTGGCTTGTTGGGAAATAGGCAGCAGGCCATTTTTCTGGGCAGATACGCCGACACCGGCACGCGTATGGGTATGAATGACACATCCAGCGTCTTCACGAATGGCATGGATGGCGCCGTGAATCGTAAAGCCCGCCGGATTCACCGGATAATTTGTGGGGTGCTGGGGCTCGCATTGGGAGTCAATCTTAACCAAAGCCGAGGCCGTCATTTCATCAAAACCTAGGCCGTAGGGGTTGATCAAAAAATGATGCTCCGGCCCAGGAATCCGAACCGAGATATGGGTGAACACCAGATCGTCCCAACCATACATCGAGATCGCGCGATAGCAGGCCGCGAGGTCTACCCGTAAGGCCCATTCGGCTTCCGAAACCTGGGATTTCATCGAGAGAAAAGATGGATTGATGGGTGCGTTCATGGTGTTTCCCTATACAGCTTGAAAGGTTTAAATCAACTTCACAACCTGCTTGCCGACGTTTTCGCCTTTGAGCAGACCAATGAAAGCGCGCGGCGCAGACTCAATGCCTTGGGCGACAGTCTCACGGTACTTCAGTTTTCCGGCGACTACAAGCCCGGCCAGCTCTTGCAAAGCTTGCGGCCAAAGATCCATGCGCTCAGACACGATAAACCCTTGCACCTTAAGGCGGTTAATCAGGATTGCACGGAACTGCGTCATCGGCAGGGTGGCTTCGTTATACCCGGCAATCAGGCCGCACACGGCCACTCGACCAAAGGCGTTCATACGACCCAATACAGTGTCGAGAACCTCGCCGCCGACGTTTTCAAAGTAACCATCGACGCCTTTAGGCGTCGCGGCTTTAAACTGCTCGCGGAAATCCGCGGCCTTGTAGTCAACGCAGGCGTCAAAGCCAAACTCTTCCACCACCAGCTTGCACTTCATGGCTCCGCCAGCAATCCCGACCACGTGGCAGCCCTTGGCCTTGGCAAGCTGTCCAACCACACCGCCGACTGCGCCACTGGCCGCAGACACCACAAGAGTCTCACCAGCCTTTGGCTCGATGATCTGGCTTAAACCCATCCAGGCCGTCACACCGGGCATCCCCAATACACCGAGATATGCCGATAAGGGCACACGAGTTTCGGTGATTTTCACGAAGAGATTGGCATCCGCCTTGCCATACTGTTGCCAGCCGAGACCACCCCGCACCTTGTCGCCCACCGCGAACTTTGGCGAGCGGCTCTCAATCACCTCGCCAACCGAGCCACCCTGCATGACCTGATCCAGCGGTTGTGGTTGAGCGTAGCTCTTGCCTTCGTCCATGCGACCACGCATGTAAGGGTCGAGCGACATGAAATGATTACGCACGACAATTTCCCCGTCAGCCGCAGTAGGGATCGGGGCCTCTACCAAGCGAAAGTTTTCGGCGCTGGGCCAGCCCGTTGGTCGGCTAGCGAGTAGCCATTGTTTGTTCATGGTCATGATATTTGCTCTTTTCTTGGAGGGGTTGTGCGGGAGTACGGTTTCAAGTTTTAGCCAAGCGAACGTATTTGAAAGTGCCTGACCCCTTGGCGCAGACTCGGCCTTGAGGGTCGATAATTTCAGCTTCACAAAAAGCCATTGAGCGCGAATGACTCAACACTTTGCCATGGACTTCCAGCAATCCCGTAGAGGGTTTCATAAAGCTGGATTTCATCTCAATCGTGATCACACGCGGCTCTTCGCGGTCTGCTTCAGTCTTGGCCGCCGAACGTGCCGCAGTGGCCATGCCGACATCCAACATCGTCATCACTACCCCGCCATGAACCATGCCCAACGAATTCATATGGTGGGGCTGGGGATCGAGTTTCAATAAGGATTTTCCTGCCTCATAAAACACCATCTCGAGACCAACCCAAGTGACAAAAGGAATCTCAAAACCCATCGAACTCATACAGCGGTGGCTCCGCCATCCACGGCAAGAATTTGCCCGGTGATGTGTTTGCCAGCGTCCGAGCAAAACAAAAGCGCTGCACCTTTCAGGTCCTCTGAGTCACCAATGCGTTGCAACGGGGTGTTCGCAATCAGCACTTCGCCGACCTCATCAAGGCTGCCCTTAGTCATTTTAGACAAAAAGAAGCCCGGAGCCAGTGCGTTCACGGTGATGCCATAGGGCCCCCACTCACCGGCCAGGGCACGGGTGAAGTTGACCAGTCCGCCCTTGGTCGTATTGTAGGCAATGGTTTTGTTGGTGTTCATTGGGTTGCCCCGCAGTCCGGCCACGGAGGCCACGCTCAACACACGACCCGAGCGCCTCGGAATCATGCAGCGTTTGCCGATTTCTTGGGTCAGCACAAAGACCCCGGTTAGATTCAAATTGACTAATTTCATCCACGCCTCAAGCGGATGATCCTCAGCGGGCGCTCCCCAGGTGGCTCCAGCGTTGTTGATCAAAATATCCACGGTGCCCAGCGTTGCAATCGTGGCGTCGACGAAACGGACGATCTGCTCGGGCTTGCTTTGATCGCTAGCGAGAATGTGGGCTTTAATGCCCCGTTCGTGCAAATGCGCTTGAGCGACTTCAAGCTCTTCGAGCCTGCGAGAGGTCAACATAAGCTCGCATCCCATGTCCCCAAGAGCTTCCGCCATTTGCAAGCCAAGACCGCGAGAGCCGCCTGTAATGATTGCTTTTTTACCTTTTAAATCAAATAATTGAGTTGCATTCACGATAATTGACTTTAAATATTTTTCATTTAATAATTCACTTTAGAACCAAGCATCCTGCATGGCTAATGTGGTCTGGTCAAGACGATTGAGAAGGTCCAACATCGGGCCAATTTTGGGAAGTTCCCAAATGAGAAAGTAGCGGGTCGCCTGAAGCTTTCCTAAATAGAAATCCTCGTCTGTTGAAGCGGTCCTCAGTTTTCCGTGGGCGACAATGCCCTGCTCTAACCACACCCAAGCCAGAGTGAAATGTCCGAACGCTTCCAGGAAGATACTCGCGTTCGCCAAGGTCACGTCCAGGTCGTTCGCGGAATAAAGCATTTGAATGGTTTGATCTATACGCCTGCTCCAGGTCGTCAGGTTGGCCGCCCAGCTCGAGAACTCCTCATCGATTGCACTTGCTCGGGCACAGCTTGCCGCCACTCGCAAGGAAAAAGCCTTTAAAGCGGCGCCCCCTCCCATGATAACTTTGCGACCCAGAAGGTCCAGCCCCTGTATGCCGTGGGTACCCTCATGGATCGGATTGAGACGTTGATCGCGATAATATTGCTCAACGTTGTAATCACGGGTGTAACCATAGCCGCCGTGCACTTGAATCGCCATACTGTTGGCCTCTTGGCACCACTGGCTAGGCCAGCTTTTCGCGATGGGGGTCAGAAGTTCGAGCAATAAACCAGCCTCTTCTATGGCTACAGGTTCTGTGCCGCTGGTTTGCTCGTCGACCAGCATCGAGCAAAAAAGGTTCAAGGCCAGGGCCCCTTCTACGTAGGCCTTCTGGGCCAGTAACATACGTCGCACATCGGCATGCTGAACAATTGGAACCTGTGCACTTGCTGGATCCTTGCCTTTGGCGGGTCGGCCTTGCGGGCGACCGCGCGCATATTCGAGTGCATGGAGATAGGCGGTGTAGCCTAGGGTGGTTGCGCCGAGGCCAACACCAATTCGAGCCTCATTCATCATATGGAACATGTAGTGCAGTCCACGATGGGGTTCTCCGACAAGATAGCCAACCGCACCGGCCTTGCCCTCACTGGGTGCTGCAGTGAACTCCAAACCCGTGCTTTTAGGCTTGAAGCTTCCTTCGCCGAAGTTCAACAAGCAATTGGTTGTGCCTCGAAAGCCCATCTTATGGTTCAGGCCCGCCAACACAACATCATTGCGTTCTGTAAGCTCACCTTTGGCATTCATCATTACCTTGGGCACGATGAAGAGCGAGATACCCTTAACGCCCGGAATGAGCTTGCCGTCCGCACTGGGAATCTTGGCCAAGACTAAGTGAACAATATTGTCCGTGAGGTCTTGATCGCCGCCGGAGATCCACATTTTGTTGCCATGTAGGCGGTAGGTGCCGTCGCCCTGCAACTCAGCACGGGTTCGAATGTCCGAAAGCGAGGAGCCGGCCTGCGGCTCCGATAAACACATGGTGCCAAAGAAGCGCCCTGCTAACTCTGGTTTGGCCCATGCTGCAATCTGATGTTCGGTGCCATGGGCGAGAAGCAAGTTGGCATTGCCCATGGTGAGAAAGGGATAGCCGCCCGCCGAGACACTGGCCGCATTAAAGTAAGCGAAACAAGCTTTCTCTAGGGTGTAGGGAAGTTGCATTCCGCCAAGTTCATAGCTTTGGCCTGCCGCCATCAAGCCGGCGTCTGCAAACACCTTCAGCGCGGTTTTCAGGGGTGCCGGGGTGATGACCTTGCCATTCTCAAAACGAGGCTCCTCCTGGTCGAGCAGTTTATTAATTGGGTAAAAATGATCCGTGGCGATTCTCTCGCAAGTATCGAGCGCCGAGTTGAAAGTTTCGGCACTATGGTCGCAGTAGCGCTCGCGCTTGGTGAGCGAAAGCACGTTCAACCATTCGTAAAGCAAGAAGTTAAGATCGCGCCGACTGAGCAGTTTGGAAGGTACGGCGAGCACGGGTGAACTCATACTAAAAACTCAATGATGGATGCCAAAGTGATCTAGACAGGCTCGTGCAATCGGCTCACCCCACTCTGGGAGGAAATGCCCGCCCTTAACCGCAAGTGGCTCTGGACAATTTCGGATCAAGCCGCGAAGCTCTTGCATCAACGCTGGACCGAGCACCGGATCCTCTGTACCCATCGCCATGAAACTTTGGCCCTGCCAGTGATGTCGCCAAAACTCGGCGGCTTGCCGTGAAATGGCGGCCCCTGGCGCCTCCGGCGAAGCCGGTACAAGATTGGGAAAGGCGCGGAGCGCGGCTTTGAAGCTCACATCGGGAAACGGCGCACTATATGCAGCGGCCTCTTCGCTGGTCATGTCCGGTTTGCCGCGTTTCAGAAGTGGCCCGGGATCCAGGTCGGGATTTTTATTGCAATAATTTCGCCACTGAATAAAGCCTTCACTCAAGCCAGTGCCTACGCCAAGTGTCGTGTTCATCACCAGTAAATGGCTGAAGCGCTCGGGCATTGCCATGGGCAAGGTAAGACCAAAAATACCCCCCCAATCTTGCACGACCAACATCACTTCGCGCAAATCCAAGTGCTTGATGAGGGCCAGCAAATAATTGCGGTGATAGTCAAAACTGTGAGCTGAATCCAGCTCAGGCTTATCCGAGCGGCCAAAGCCTACCAGATCGGGAATCACGACCCGTAAGCCCGCCTTAGCAAAGACCGGTGCCATTTTTCGATATAGATAACCCCAACTCGGATTACCGTGTAGG
>JANLRI010000113.1:0-3312 GCA_031361565.1 Betaproteobacteria bacterium
TTATTGGCATCGAATCGAAAGACTTGGAGCTTCAGTCCGCTAGCATCGCAGCCTGCATTTCTGGGATGAAAATTTCAGGTGGAGGTATTTCTCCAGCAGGCCTGAAAGACGTTCATATTCGCGTTAAAAAAATAGACGCAATAAGTCGTTGTTTTGATGGCCTACCCTTTAATGCTGTTGCTCTATCTGACGCAAGCTACGTGCTTGACGATGCGCGAAGCGCGGGCCTGGACGGATTCGACGCGATGCTTCAAGCACTTGCAGCTCCGAGCGGGTTTGCCAATCCCAAAGTCGGCGCTTTCGAACGCCCAGTGTGGATGCCAAAAGAGGGACGGTTTTTACCAGTGTGTGTAGGTGCGATCGCACTTGAATCATTTAAATCACCTAGTGAACGACAAGGGATTCGGCAGGCCGACAACGCAACTCTGGAAAAGCCGACCAAGCATGCTTTTGCTGAGAGTGCCTTCACTCTTGTTCGGGCTCAAACCATCGCTTCTGTACGAGCACAGAGCCGACTAGCCGCCACAAGCGAAGGTCAGATAGCTGAACCAAGTGTTTTCTGGAAAGAAGTTCCTCCTGAACCCGGGCAATTGCCGTTCTATGGGGCGCAAGCCCGCACTGTCAACGAGATTTAGTTTTTTACAAGGAATTAACATGGCTGTAGACATCATCCCTAGCGCCTTAGCGTTTGCTCGCTCAATTGAGCCTAGCCTGTTCGCCATGTGGGGAGCGAATTCAGCTTCACTGCAGGCTCAACTTCGACCAGTCAAAATTATTGTGGAGACGAAACGCGGTACGATTGCTAATGCGCTTAAGCCAGACGCATTAGAGAAATTTGTAACGGGCAGCGATAATTCCAAAAGCCCTGGTAATGCGAACCCGCAGTCGGTCGAAGCGGCATACTTGCCCGAGGGGTCTGATACTCTGGTGCTCACCGGCCAGGTTGCATTCATTCCGAATTGCCGAGCGCCTGCGATGTCCAATGGTGAAAGGTTCAACACTGCTTATAAGGCATTTGACGAAAGTTTTATGGGATCTGATGGTTGGACTGCGCTTGCGCGACGCTATGTGATGAATCTTGCGAATGCTCGATTCGCATGGCGCAACAAAGTCGCAGCGCAAAGCATTTCGGTGACGCTGACTGATTCTCGGGGTGCGACTGCGACGATTGACTCTATGGCAATCCCAGCAAATTCAGGGTTTGATACCGAGACAATAGTTGGCCTTACCCCTTTTGTAACCGGGGTAGCCGCAGCGCTTGGCGCCCCTCACCATTCACCAGCCTACGTAATATCTATTGCTTGTCGACTTAAATTAGGCGAAGGTGCGGTGGTCTATCCCTCTCAAGAATTTTCTTCAAGCAAAGATAAGGATGAAGTCGGCAAGATTCTTGCGAAGCGTGAACTCTCGGACGGCTCCGAACAGGGCATATTGCATGAGCAAAAAATTGGCAATGCGATTCGACAAATTGATACTTGGTATCACCCAACGCTTGGACCCTTGCAACCTCTAGCTGCTGAGCCATACGCGCCACTTACTACGATGGGGACCTTCTACAGACAAGGCTTGCGCACCAGAGGCGGAAATCAAGTCGAGCACTTCTACGATATTTTGGCCGACATTGAGGGCCTGACCAAGCAAGTAAAGGGCGCAACCAAGGCCAGTGACCGCGCACTTTATTTTGCGGCCGTACTTGTTCGCGGCGGTGTTTTCGGCGCAAAAGCAGAACAGGCTTAGCATGGCTCTGCGCTATTTTTTAGACGTTGGGTTACATGGTGATCTTCGCGATAGCTTTTGCTTGTCAGAGGCTCTTGCGGCGATTCACTCGACAAACCGGAGTATTGGGGTCATTGATTCAGAAGGCGGTTATCCATTAGGGTTATCGTTTCCATTTTGGGTTGATCCGAAATTTCATGCAACTCGAATGATGGGCTTTGGGAATGTCGGCCCTGTAGTGAGATCAGTCTCTCAAAGCCGGGAGCCTCTGCAAGCACTTCTCGCCTCGTCGCGCCTTGGACAACTGGTGTCCATCGGAGAGGCATCCTTCGGATCGATTTCGGAAATTCCGACGCCAATTACAAAATGGGTCGCTTTTTGTAGAGCTTCTGACGGCGAGGCTAAACTCGGCTCTCGAGCGCGTCGCCATGCGCGTAGGCTTGCTGAACGCAGCGCTGAATCAGTTCAACTTCCGCGGGATCAAGCTGAGAAAGACCCAAGAGAAATTGGATACGTCAAAATACCGCTGCGAAGTGCTTCGACGGGCCAACATTTCGAACGCCCAGTTCGTCAGTTCTTTTTCGAATCGTCACGGCAGTCGCAACCCTGCTTCGATAGCTGGGGTCTTTGTAAAATAGGTGGGGCTATTCCTGTATTCTGAGCAGGGGAGGTTCTTGTGCGAAGCCTCGATTTGCAGCGCGATGTAGGAATAATATCTCGCTATAAAATTACTTCAATGAAATCAAAAAGTTAGAATCTTCGTCCCGAAGATTCCTTTCAGCTAAAAAAATCGCATAGGTCATTTTCTTTAATGGCTTTTTTTGCGTTTATGATGCTGTGTCCCGCCGCATAGGCGGTTGAGAAATAAGATGAGGTTCGAGCGCACCTCTTCGGTGTGTGTCCCGCCGCATAGGCGGTTGAGAAAACTTGCTCGCTGATGTGCTCATGCAGTTTTTAGTGTCCCGCCGCATAGGCGGTTGAGAAATGAGCTTGCGAACCTCATCAAAGAGGTGGCGGGTGTCCCGCCGCATAGGCGGTTGAGAAAAAAGAATTTGCGCCAACCCTTAGCAGTTCCTTGTGTCCCGCCGCATAGGCGGTTGAGAAAAATTTAAGGCGTATTCAATAGCCTCTCGTTTGGTGTCCCGCCGCATAGGCGGTTGAGAAAATAGTAGGAGTCTGCTACTACAGTCGCGATTTGTGTCCCGCCGCATAGGCGGTTGGGAAAGAGTCGTCGAAGCCCCAATAGGAGTAACCGCCGTGTCCCGCCGCATAGGCGGTTGAGAAAACAAGGCGCATGACAAGCAAGCTAGGCATATAGTGTCCCGCCGCATAGGCGGTTGAGAAACTTGTAGCTGATTTGCCAAGCCTGTTAATGCCGTGTCCCGCCGCATAGGCGGTTGAGAAAAGACGTAAGAGAGCGACGTTTCCGTAGCTAGAGTGTCCCGCCGCATAGGCGGTTGAGAAAAAATCCCGCTTTAATCTGTTGAGCATAGGCCTGTGTCCCGCCGCATAGGCGGTTGAGAAAAGCTACGCTGAGAATTGAAAGCTCGCTCAAGAGTGTCCCGCCGCATAGGCGGTTGAGAAAGTCAACTGCGC
>JANLRI010000446.1:0-5336 GCA_031361565.1 Betaproteobacteria bacterium
CATCGCCGAGGCCCTGCCGCTGGTTTGACCATTTTCGCAAACGACTAAGACCTTTTTACCCGCAGGAATTTCGTCGATGCGCTTTTCGATGTCGGCGAGAGGAATATTCTTGGAGTTCGGGAGATGTCCGGCATTGAACTCACCGTTGCCCCGAATATCGATCACGAAGGAATTGCCCTCATTCATTAAGCGGGTAGCGCTCAGGGTGTCTAAATTTGCACCCGCGCCGCGCTGGTTGATCAACGGCCAGATCAGCATGCCGCCCGAGGCAAAGGCGATCAAAATCAGTAGGAAATTATCAGTCAGGAATTTCAAAGTGTCACTTTCAGCGGTTTCTGGGAACTTTCGCAATGCTCCCGTAAGCCTTCGATTATAAGATAGGGACTCTTTTACAGTTCGCAATCCCTCAATCTAGCCCGCGCGACCTTCCCCAACGACATTTTTAACCTGCCTCCACCATGACCTACAAGCTCGTAATGATGCGCCACGGCGAAAGCCAGTGGAACCTTGAAAACCGCTTCACCGGCTGGGCCGATGTTGACCTCACCCCTAACGGCGTGCTGGAAGCCAAACGCGCTGGCCAGCTACTCCTGGCCGAGGGCTATGATTTTGATATTGCCTTCACCTCCATGCTCAAGCGTGCCATCCGCACTCTTAACGGTGTGCTGGACGAAATGGACCGGATGTGGCTACCGGTGGTGCCTGCATGGCGCCTCAATGAGCGCCATTACGGTGCCCTGCAAGGCCTCAACAAGGCTGAAACTGCTGCCAAGTACGGCGAGGAACAGGTGCTGATCTGGCGACGTGCTTATGCGACGGCCCCCAACCGTCTGCCTCCGGGCGATCCGCGTGGTTCTGAAAATGACCGTCGCTACGCCGGGCTGGCCGCCTCCGATATTCCTCGCACGGAATGCTTAAAGGACACCGTGGCTCGAGTGGTGCCGTTTTGGGAAGAGTCGATTGCTCCGGCAATTCTCCAGGGACGGCGTGTGCTTATCGCCGCCCACGGCAACTCTTTGCGTGCACTTGTTAAGCATTTGGACGGCGTTGGTGATGACGACATCGTTAATATGAATATCCCAACGGCTCGCCCCCTGGTGTATGAGCTGGACGAGCAACTTAGGCCAATCAAGCACTACTACCTGGGTGATCAGGCCGAGATCGAGGCGGCGATGAAGGCCGTGGCGGCCCAAGGGAAGGCGAAGGGCTAAAAACTATCGTTTGACGCCAATTTCGGTGTTTTCCTTTATGCTTGAGCTGTGGACTCCAATCTCATCGCCCAACTACTTGCGGCTGCTGTTCGGATAACCGGCCTGCCCGCCATCTCCGAGGCAGAAATGCCCCAGGTCATCAGCATGAGCAAGGAAGCCATCACCCAAGAAATATGCCCCGAGCGCCACTCACAGTGCGACACCCTCGTCGCGCTCTTTGAGCCTCTTAAGTATCGGGTGATTTACCGTAATAGCCTAAACCTGACCAAGCCATATGACCGGTCTTTCCTGGTGCATGAGTTGGTGCATGTACTTCAGTTCAAAGCCAAAGGTGCGAGCATATTTGCGAGCTGTAAGACTCGCGTGATGGCTGAGCGTGAAGCCTACAAGACCCAGGATCGTTTCCTGGCAGAAAATGCGCTCGAGATTCGGGTGAGCGGGGCCTTGCGGTTTATGCAATGCCCGGAGGAGCCTGCACAGGGCGTTGCGGCTAAGGAATAGGGCGCGAGATTGTGGGGGTTTTGATGAAGTCAGGATTGATCAACGGACCCGCGAGATAGATGGATTTGGCGTGATCCAGAGCGAACTTGGGTTGTTCAAATATGCTTACGATTCGGACGTTGATTCCGCTATTTCATTAGGGGTACTTGGCGGCATAAGCACTTATGCTTTTGTGGGGGCATCCAATCACTTTCTCGGACCCAGACGGATAGCAGCAAGTAACAACGTCAGGGCGATTTCCTGGTCTTGAGCCGGGGTTGGACTCTTCAAAATGTGCGACACCGGAATGTGTAGCGGGCCTCTTGCCGAACGAGCCAGATTTTCGGCCACAATCTGAGATTGATAAAGGGCAATGTTGGCACCACTCGCATGGTTCCTGCATGTTGTGTTACTTGATCGTATGGGATCGTGGGTGCTATCTAAGTCTTGATTGAGCGGGAAACTTGTTGGGCGCGATCTCTTGGCTGGCGGCGATGACGATTGAGGCGCCCGCTTAGGTTTGCTTTTTAGCTGCTCTAACTTTAGGCTTAGTAGGCGCATCGGGGATACCGAATCCGATGGGTCGCTTAGGTGGGTCGGGTGGCGTGGCGAGTTGGCGCAGGGCTTCGAAGACTTCCTTGAGCTGTTTGCGGGTGATGTTTGTGAAGGCATCATGCTTGAGCGCGAGGTGATCGGTCTGAGCTTGGATCTCTTCGAGGCGTTTGGCTAGATCGGAATGAGTCGCGGCCAGCTCTCGCAGTCACACAAATGCCCGCACAACATAGATACCCATTTCCACCGCTTGAGGTGAGGCTAGAACATTGGCGAGCGCCACTGCGCCGTACTCCGTAAAAGCAAAGGGGAGTGCGTTAGAAAACTTCAACTGATTAAGGTGGTCACAGTTTGTGACCACCTCGGCCTTCTCGGTTGCGGTGAGTTGAAACATAAAGTCATTTGGAAAGCGCGCATCGATCCGTGGGATCAACGAGTTACTCATTTACCGACCTCGGTAACTTCGGCGCGTAGAGACCTCTATTCGCTCAAGCCCTGGACTCCAATTGATGTTTGAGTATTTGTACATGATGTAAACGTCACTTGGGGGACGGTGTCGGCCATTGAGGCGTTTGGCTATGTCTTGATGCGTAGCGGCCAATTGGCGCGCCATGACGAAAGTGCGCATGATTTCGATGTTAATGGCGATGGCTTGAGGGCTGCTTACCAGGCGGCTTCAACACTTACGCCTACGTCAGTGGAAGTCCGATTAGTTACTCGGTCCCACAGGTCTCCAGTGTTTTCCGATGCCCCAGCCAGTCGCAGCGCGATTTCCCAGCAGGGTCAATGAGTACAACAGTCTGAACGATGCGAACTCGTAGTTTAGGCGCAAGTTTGGAACGGGTAGCGTGGTGAGTTGGCACAGTGCTTTGAAGACTTCCTTGGGACCCTCAAGCTCTGTTTTCCCAAATTGCGCTCCAAGTCACGAATGCTATTCTTCACCGCACCGTAACAAACATACCGAGAAGCATCAGCGCACCAATCAAAAAACGATGGCAAGCTATTGTTTTTTATAGCCCCGAAATTGCACCTTTATTGAATAGGCACCCGATGAGCACGCCCGCAAAGTTATTCGCACTAAGCGCAGAGCAAATGTCACAAGGCTTTGCTCGCAAGGAACTGTCACCAGTGGAAGTGGCCGAAAGTTGCCTTGAGCGGATTGCGGCTTGGGAGCCTAGTATCAATGCGATGTACCTAGTGCAACGCGAGGCGGCGCTGGCTGCCGCACAGGCTTCTGAGGCGCGCTGGACGAGTGGGCAGTCCTTGGGAGCAATGGATGGTGTGCCCATCACGATAAAAGAAAACATTTATACCAAGGGTGACCCGGCACCTATTGGCACGAAGGCCATGGACCTCACACCGAAGGCGGCCGACGCTCCAGCGTCGGCGCGCGCCCGTGAAGCAGGCATGGTTATCCTTGGTAAAACTACGATGCCGGACTTTGGAATGCTCTCTTCAGGCATGTCGTCGTTTCACGGCATCACCCGTAATCCCTGGCGTTTAGATCGCAATACCTCAGGCTCGTCGTCTGGCGCTGCGGCGGCCGCTGTTGCTGGTTATGGCGCCATGCATCTTGGTACAGATATCGGGGGATCGGTGCGCTTACCGGCGACCCATTGCGGCATTTTTGCGCTCAAGCCGAGCTTTGGTCGCATCCCGGTGAATCCACCGTTTATGGGGCGGGTCGCAGGTCCGATGACGCGAACCGTCAAGGATTCCGCCTATTTGCTCGAAGTGCTGAGCCGCCCGGACGTGCGCGATTTCATGAGCCTGCCTTATCAGCCCGAAAACTATGCGGCCAAGCTCGATCAATTCTCAGTGAGGGGTAAGCGCATTGGATTGATGCTCGATATGGCGAGCAGTGGCTCAATCGGCTTGGCCACTGACCCACAAATTATTGCTGCCGTGCAAGCTGCCGCAAAAGCACTCGAGGCGGCAGGAGCCATTGTCGTACCCGCCAAGGGTTTTATGAGCCCCGAGATGATGGAAAGCATGGGCCGATTTTTCGAAGCTCGCTCCGGTAACGATATCGCGGCGATGGATGCCGCCACACGTGCGAAAGTCTTGCCGTTCATCCTTGAGTGGGCGACTGGGCGTGCTCCGAATTTTAAAGGGTCAGAGGTAATGGCCGCCTACAACCAAGTGGTGATGATGCGCGAGGCGGCCGTGCACGCGGTCGCGCAATATGACTACGTGCTCTCGCCGACTTCACCCGTTTTGCCGTTTGAAGCGGAGATCGCAGGCCCCGGTAATGATCCGCGCAATGCCTTCCCACACATTCATTACACGGTGGCTTACAGCATGAGTGAAAACCCCGCCTCCTCGACGAACTGGGCATATGCCGGTCCCGGGAGTCACGAGGGCTTGCCGATCGGTGTGCAAATAGTGGGGCAGCGTTTTGATGATCTTGGGGTGTTGCAAATGAGTCGAGTGTTGGAGCAATTGCGCCCCACTCAACGCAATTGGCCTGAGCCGGTTTAGTTCAAACCGTTGACCTCAAACCCTTTAGCTCAAGCCGATCATCACCACGTCGCGAAAAATCGAGCGCTCTGCAAGCCTATCCAGCCAGGCCTGAACATGAGGACGCTCCGGCGCTTGGAAGCTTAACGTCTCCCAAGGCATGATGCTCCAGCGATAGGCTTGGATCGCCACTGGAATATCCGCAAGCGTTGGGTGAGAACCCACGGCATAGCTATTGTTTGCGAAATGGGACTCAAGAATATTGATCATCTGCGTAGATTTTTCGGCCGAGCTCAGCAGTAGCTTGTGGTCGCGTTGCTCGGGAGGAGTGCGAAACAGTTGCCAAATCAAAGGGGTGATGGCCACGCCTAGCGAGCCGTTCGCCCAGTCCATCCATTTTTCAATCTCGGCACGTTGGCGAAGGTCCTGTGAGTACCAGTCAAAGCGGCGATGTTTGCCCGCCAGGTAGCGCAAAATGGTGTTGGACTCCCAAAGAATGAAGCCCTCGTCGTCCACCGTAGGAACCAGTGCGTTGGGGTTCATTGCGAGATACTCTGGTGTCTTGGTCAGGCCAAAAGACAGCCCCGCATCCACCCTTTCGTAGGGGATGCCCACCTCACCACAAAACCACAG
>JANLRI010000118.1:0-4148 GCA_031361565.1 Betaproteobacteria bacterium
GTTTTTGTTCAGCAACTGGTTGCGGCTTACCGCTTCTTAGGTTCACGCTGGGCAGATGTAGATCCCCTCAAGCGCCAAGAGCGGCCCAGTATTCCCGAATTAGACCCTGCCTTCTATGATTTTAAAGAAGGCGATATGGCCAATATTTATTCGGCCGCGAATACCTATTTTGGATTTGAAAACGGCTCTTTACGAGACATCATCAAAGCCCTGCGGGATACCTATTGCGGCACGATTGGTGCCGAATTCATGTACATCTCGGACCCGGCCCAGAAGCGCTGGCTGCAAGAAAAGCTGGAGAGCAGTCGTAGCCTGCCGAAGTTCTCTGTAGAAAAGCGTAAGCGAATTTTGGAGCGAGTCACCGCAGCAGAAGGTTTGGAGAAATATCTTCACACCAAGTATGTTGGGCAAAAACGCTTCTCGCTTGAGGGCGGGGACAGTTTCATTGCCTCGATGGATGAAGTAATTCAGCGAGGTGGCGAGGCCGGTGTGCAAGAGATTGTCATTGGCATGGCTCATCGTGGTCGCCTCAACGTGCTGATCAATACCTTGGGCAAAAGCCCAGCCGAGCTATTTGCCGAGTTTGATGGCAAGCATGCTGATGATCTTCCCAGCGGAGACGTGAAATACCATAAAGGCTTCTCTAGCGATGTTTCGACCCCCGGCGGACCGGTGCATCTCTCCCTGGCGTTTAACCCTTCACATCTTGAGATCGTGAATCCGGTCGTTGAGGGCTCTTGCAAAGCGCGGCAAAATCGACGCGGAGACCATGAGGGCAATGAGGTATTACCAGTCCTGGTGCATGGCGATGCGGCCTTTGCTGGTCAGGGTGTGGTCATGGAGACCTTGAATCTAGCTCAGACCCGCGGCTATGGCACGGGTGGAACGGTTCATATTGTCATTAATAACCAGATTGGCTTTACCACCTCGGACCCGCGCGACACGCGTTCTACGAGTTATTGTACGGACGTGGTCAAGATGATCGAGGCTCCGGTGCTTCATGTCAACGGTGACGACCCGGAGGCGGTTGTTTTCGCCACCCAAATCGCGATGGACTTCCGCAAGGAATTTCATAAGGATATTGTTGTGGATATCGTTTGCTATCGCCGCCTTGGCCATAACGAACAGGACACACCGGCCCTCACTCAGCCGCTTATGTATAAGCGTATTGCCGCGCTGCCTACGACCCGCAAGCTGTATGCTGATCGACTGGTCGCTCAAAACGTGATCAGCGCCACTGAAGCCGATGCAATGGTCGCAGAATATCGCAAAGGGATGGACGAGGGCCACCTCACCTCGAACCCTGTCATCTCCAATTACAAAGGTAAACATGCAGTTGATTGGGCCCCATTTTTAAATAAAAAGTGGACTGATGTTGCTGATACCTCTGTACCGATGGCTGAGTTGAAGCGGATCGGTACCAAGATGACCACAATGCCCGCCAGCTTGAAGCTGCATTCCTTGGTGGAAAAGGTCATTGCAGATCGACGTGCCATGGCCAATGGCGACATCAATATGGACTGGGGCTTTGGCGAGCATATGGCGTTCGCAACCCTGGTCGCAAGCGGCTATAGCGTGCGTTTATCAGGTCAGGATTGCGGTCGCGGCACCTTTACCCATCGCCATGCAGTTCTGCACGATCAGAATCGTGAGCGTTGGGATTCTGGCTCGTATATACCGCTGCAAAATATCACGGAAGGGCAGGGCGACTTTACCGTCATCGATTCGGTGTTGTCAGAGGAAGCCGTACTCGGTTTTGAATACGGCTATGCAACAGCAGAACCCAACTCGTTGGTGATTTGGGAAGGTCAGTTCGGTGACTTTGTGAACGGGGCTCAAGTGGTGATCGACCAGTTCATCTCCTCCGGTGAAACCAAGTGGGGCCGCTCTTCGGGGCTAGTATTGATGTTGCCTCATGGCTATGAAGGCCAGGGCCCAGAGCATTCTTCGGCACGCCCGGAGCGCTTCTTGCAGCTTTGTGCCGAGCATAATATGCAGGTCGTGCAGCCGACCACGCCTTCGCAAATCTTTCACGTGTTGCGTCGCCAGATGATTCGCCAGTTCCGTAAACCTTTGGTGATTTTGACGCCCAAATCTTTGCTACGAAATAAAGAAGCGGTCTCGCCCTTAGAAGAGCTTTCGAAGGGGGGCTTTAATACCGTGATCGGGGAAACCGATAGCAAGATTGAGGCGAAGAAAGTCAAGAAAGTTGTGTTTTGTTCTGGAAAAGTTTACTTCGACTTAACCACCGCGCGCCGTGAGCGAGAGTTGGTGGATGTGGCGATTGTTCGCATGGAGCAGTTGTATCCGTTCCCTTACAAAGCCTTCGAGGCTGAGATGAAGAAGTATCCGGCGGCAACGCAGGTGGTGTGGTGTCAGGATGAGCCGCAAAACCAGGGCTACTGGTACTACATTCAGCATCACCTGCTTGAATCCTTGAAAGAGGGGCAGAAGCTGAGTTATGCGGGCCGTCCTGCCTCGGCATCGCCTGCCGTCGGCTATTACGACAAGCACTACGCGCAACAAAAAGAACTGTTGATCGCAGCGCTCGGCGACGTTAAGGCAAAACCAAAGAAAGCGACTTAGGGACAGCGCCCGAATGTTCACCTCCCTCGTAGACGGGGCGCGAACGCTTGGATTTCTGCGTCCCGCAGATTCATAGTGCCTCACCCCAAGTTTTTCCCAAATGATCCGAGATCGATCCTCTCCATTTTTGATCGTTCTCCTAATTAAGAGTTCCGGAGTTTTTCATGGCTTTAATTGAAGTAAAAGTTCCCCAGTTGTCCGAGTCTGTCGCGGAGGCCACCTTGTTGCAATGGCACAAGAAAGTAGGCGAGGCGGTGAGTCGTGATGAAAATATGATCGATATTGAAACTGATAAAGTGGTTCTAGAATTGCCAGCCCCCGAGGCGGGTGTGATTTCGCAAATTGTTCAGCCAGATGGCAGCACCGTGGCCTCGGGTCAGGTCATTGCAATTATTGATACTGAAGCAAAAGCGGGTGCCGGAGCCGGTGCGCCGACCTCAGCACCAACCGCTGTCACGGCCCCAGGTATTGCGGCCGGCATGAACCCGAACGCGGCCTCGGCGAGCGCCGTTGCCATGCCCGCGGCCGGCAAGATCATGGCCGAGAATAATCTCAGCGCAGCGCAGGTAGTTGGATCTGGGCGCGATGGTCGCATAACCAAGGGCGATGCACTTGCGGCGGTAGGTTCGGCTGCGTCGTCCAAGGCCGTACCCGCCGTGGGTGCTTTAACCATACCGAGCACACCCAGCAAGCCTGCTTTGCCGCAGGTCAGTGCTCCGCTGGATACCAGCAAGATGCTGGAAGGGCGCTCAGAGCAGCGCGTCCCTATGTCGCGCTTGCGTCAACGTGTGGCTGAGCGATTATTACAATCGCAGGCCACTAATGCGATTTTGACGACCTTCAACGAGGTCAATATGCAGCCCGTGATGGAGATGCGCAAAAAATATCAGGAGCGCTTCGAGAAAGAAAATGGCACCAAGCTCGGCTTCATGTCTTTCTTCGTGAAAGCTGCCGTACATGCGCTGAAAAAATACCCTGTTGTGAATGCCTCGGTGGATGGCACCGATATTGTGTATCACGGCTTTTTCGATATCGGTGTGGCCGTCGGCTCACCGCGAGGCTTGGTTGTTCCCATCATTCGTAATGCCGATCAGTTGAGCTTTGCCCAGATCGAAAAAACCATTTCTGATTTTGGCAAGCGCGCTCAAGACGGCAAGCTGGGTATTGAAGAGCTCACCGGCGGAACTTTCTCGATCAGCAACGGCGGAACCTTCGGCTCAATGCTGTCTACCCCTATCATTAACCCCCCTCAGTCGGCCATTCTAGGTGTCCATGCGACTAAAGATCGCGCGGTGGTTGAGAACGGCCAGATCGTGATTAGACCGATGAACTATCTTGCGGTGTCTTATGATCATCGCATCATTGACGGTCGTGAGGCGGTCCTTTTCCTGGTCGCTATTAAAGACGCTTTGGAAGATCCTGCTCGTCTGCTTTTGGATCTTTAATTCCCCTAAGAAATACAAAGCTCATTGAGCAAGAGTAAAAATATGGTAGATCGTTTTGACGTGGTGGTGATCGGTGCTGGCCCTGGTGGCTATATTGCAGCGATTCGAGCAGCCCAG
>JANLRI010000450.1:0-1835 GCA_031361565.1 Betaproteobacteria bacterium
CGGTAATTTCTGCAAGCCAGTCTTCCAGTTGCTCGGCCGGCCGAGCGTTCAGCGCGGGCATGCTGCCGATCACACCGGCTTTACACTGCTCAATCACCAGCTTGGGATTGCTGATGATGAAAAGCGGGCTGCCAATCACAGGGAAAGGCAGGTTTTGCAGAATTGGGGGCAGTTTGGACAAAGGAAACTCCGTATGAGTCGATCATGGGATGGGTTGGGCGACTCGCTACGATGAAGTTGCTTCTAGGTGCAAATCGTTATGCAAATATTAGCATATGCTTTTTTTTTTTGGCTTGGATGGAAGTCACTCGCTCACTCGGTTGTCTTAAGCCCTTAATCGACCTTAGCTCCGGAGGCTTTAACGACTTTTTCCCAGCGCGGTGTTTCTACCCTGAGAAAGTCGCCAAACCTTTCCGAATTGAGGAATGCAGGGTCAGCCCCTTGCGCGACCATACGGTCGCGAATCTCAGGGCTGTCCAAGGCCTTCTGGAAGGCTTCCGAGAGTTTGGTCACAACTTCCTTTTGGGTTGCAGCGGGGGCTAAGAAACCATAAAAGCCGACGACTTCAAAGCCCTTGAGCCCTGATTCAATGGCTGTAGGCGTATCAGGTAGGGCTTGATTGCGAGAGGCGCTTGTGACTGCGATCGCACGAACCTTGCCTTGCTTGACGTATTGCGCCGCCTGGGGATTGATTCAGCCATGAATTGCACTTGTCCTGCAATCAAATCGGTGAAAGCCGGAGCGCTACCACGATAGGGGATATGGACCATAAATACCCCGGCCGCCTGTTTGAACATTTCCGGTACGAGATGCGAAATGCCTCCATTGCCCGCCGAGCCGTAGTTGAGCTTGCCAGGATTTTTCTTGGCATAGTTTACAAACTCGTTGATCGTCTTGGCAGGCACGCTTGGATGTACCAGGAGAGCAAGGGGTTGTTGAGCCGTTCGTGCAACCGGGACGAAATCGCGCAAAGTGTTATAGCTGAGTTTGGGATAAAGCGCGCCGTTGATGACCATGGTGCCGGTGTTGGCCAAAAGAATTGTATAGCCGTCCGCAGCTGCTTTGGCCACGGTTTCGGCACCAATCGCACCCCCTGCACCGGCCTTGTAGTCAACAATGATTTGCTGGCCAAGTATTTCCGTGAGTTTGGTGCTGAGTAAGCGGGCATGCTGATCCAGAGGGCCTCCCGCAGGGAAGCCAATCACAATCCTGATGGGTTTGTTGGGGAAGGTTTGAGCTTCACTGGGTTTGGTCCCGGCGCTGGCTATGACTAGACCTCCAAGCAGCAAGAAAGCAACTTTTATAAAGCGTCGTAGAACTGATTTTCTATGGGGACATTGTGCCGGGTTTTGGGCAGAAAACATTGCTAACCTTCGTTTAGATTTCATGGCGCTGAATATTAATCTAAAGCCTCGGCACTAATCCGAAACTGGCCAACCCACCCGGACCCGAGGCAAGCTTTGTGTTGCAATAGAGATTACGCATTTCTGAGCTAAGACGGGTGATTGATGCACTCTCAGTTTGCTTTGATTCTTTCGTCTACTTTAGGTCTGGACTTCCTCCTTGAAACATTTCTCAATGAATTTACCAATATTCAAGAGGCCTCTGTTCGGCAGGCTGCAAGGAGTGCGTCACCTCAAGGCTTGTGCTGGCAGCCTGATGGTCGTTGGCCTTTTAACCGTCGCTCTCAACAGCACGACTGTTTCAGCACAAGATTTCCCCAGCAAGCCCATACGCATTGTTGTGCCCTTTGCCCCGGGTGGACCTACCGATTTAATGGCCCGGGCCTTGAGTAAGGCTATGACCCAGTCGCTAGGCCAGCAGGTGCTGGTCGA
>JANLRI010000463.1:0-3463 GCA_031361565.1 Betaproteobacteria bacterium
CCGGCTCAAGACCTGGGTCGACGATGCTAAACCCATTGACCTGGAGGGTAATCTCAAAGGTGAAGCAAAGGCCAGCGTCGAACTTTCCATCGAGGCAACGATGTTGAGTGAAGACATCATGTCAGCGGAAGTACGGGGAAAAACCGAACTGACGGGCAGTGGTGGCCTAGTGGTGTCACCGGGACCTGCGAGCCTTGTCTACGAGCTTACCTGGGATGGCTTGACGGCCTCGCTCAAGATGAGCTTCGCCATGGGGCTCATTGAGTACGAGCGCGAATGGGAGGTCCATGGCGAAGAGCAGATCGATGATGCTTCCTGGCCTTTGAAGAACCTACTTTCCTGAGAAGCCTATGAGCCATCCACTGTACGTCATTACCATCGAATCTCAGGACTGCGAGTTCATCGTCAAGCTCAATGATGTTCGTCAGTACCTCAAGTCCGATGCCGAACATGCATCATTTACCACCAAGCTGAATCCTTGGTTGGTGGACGGCGCCAATCGGTTGGAGGTGCTCGGCCGTCCAACCGCAAAGTTAGCTCTTGGGGCGGCGTCGAATCAAGAATCGAACCCGAAGCTCGAGATCAAGATTTTTAAGGGCAAGCAAGGCGTTCCCTTGAGTCAGGCCCAATTGCTTTTCGAAAGGAGCCTTAAAAAGGAGCAACTCCCTGCCACTGCCGGGCGGCCTTGGAGCATGATGGTGTCCGAGTCCATTGTCATCTCACCCCTTGAATGGCAAGCACTGTGGGCCAAGATTCCCGCTAATGAAATCTCACTTGATGAGAGCGTCGAGTTCGTCAGGCGTTACCGTGCCCTGATTGAAGCGCGGGACGGCGCAGGTCTCGTGGAAATACATCGGCCACGCCTCGAGAATCAATCGCTTTCGCTGGGGCTTCCCAAAGACAGGCTCGAAGCCAGTCTGTTGTCGATGCTTGATGAACTCTCAAGCCGGCCTTGGACGATGACTCCGAGTGCGCAACTTCGCGCGCAAAAAGAGGGCGAAGGTCGCTTGACCCGAATCGAAAGAAACAATGGTGGGCCTGCCTTGCTTCGGGGTGGTCCTGGATCCTACTCCGGCCTGAGTTTTCTCTTGGCGAAAGGGGCTGGCCGCATCTGGGTCGTCGGTTAGATATGTTCGAATCGCTTATCGGTAAAATGAGTTTGCACGATTTGAAAGGCCACGATGATGCGAATACCGTCGTCTGGAAGATGTCAATGCGGTAAGGCAAGGTACGAAGTTGTTGCGAAACCCTTCGTGCAGTACACCTGTCATTGCAGTGAATGTCAAAAATTGACTTCGAGTGCATTCAGTTTGTGCATTCAAGTGCCAGCAGAGAGTCTAACCATGACGCAAGGCCAAGTGAAGTCACGTGAAAGAGTGGCCGACTCAGGCAATCGACTGACCACCTGGTTTTGCGGTGATTGTGGTTCGGCGCTCTTCGCCCAGAATTCCGCCCGACCAAAATTGCGAACTGTATTCGCTGGTACCTTAGAGCACCCTGACGAAGTTGAGGTTGACGCACATATTTGGTTGCGTAGCAAACTGTCATGGGTACACATTCCTGAAGCTCACCGCCGATTCGATCAGGCTGGGGATTGGTCTCAGGACTACGAGTACGCGCCAGATCGGCTCGAACCATAATGGGGGTGTCGATTGCCGCCATCTTGTTGCACAATGCTGGCATGATTCAAATTGGCTCCGCACTTTTTGATCGCGCTGCACAGACGCTACGAAGCACCGAAGGTAGCGTACCGATTGCGCTGCGCGCCCAGTCGATGCGCGTTCTCGAGTTGTTGCTCGACGCCGACGGCGCGATGCTCAGCAAAGACCAATTAGTAGAAGCTGTTTGAGGTCGCGTTGCCGTTACCGATGGCTCGCTCGTACAGTGCGTGAAAGAGATTCGGCTGGCCATTGGTGACCCGAAGCACCTGCTCTTGCAGACCGTGCATCGGCGCGGTTATCGGCTGGCGCATAGTCGCGATGCCAAGCCAGCAGCAAGGCGACCAAATCACCGAGATGCGCGCAACAACAACGCAAGGCTCACGCGAAATAAAGATCCCCATCGTAGCGGTCCTGAAATTCAACAGTTTCGATGGCGATGAGCGCTCCGAGCAGGCGGCAGCGAATTTCGCAGGTGATTTGACGAACCAGTTGGCGCGCCAATCGGAACTTCGGATAATCGGCCGAAACTCCGCATTCGCTGTTCGCCCGCAGGGCCAGTTAACCCAGAACATTTGTCATCAGTTGGGCGCCCATTTTCTGATCACTGGTCAAATCCAACTGAACGACGAACGTGCACGCTGGTCGCTGGAACTGGTCAATGGACTGCGCGATGAAGTCGTTTGGTCGGAGCGAGAACATCTCATATATTCGGACCGTGAGGTTGCGTTGAGCGAATTGGTTTGGCGCTTGGCCGGTCTCATTCGAGGTTACCTCGATTACAGCATACGTGAGAACCTCGGCTCTAGAGTTCTTGAGTCCTTAGGTGCATACGAGCTGTGCGAGCGTGTCTATACCGCTTTGTTCAAAAACACCATCGACGGCACCGAAGAGGCTCATCGAATCGCACTGCGTGCTGTTGAGTTGTATCCAGACTATGCGCGCGCTTGGCGGGTGCTGACGCACGCTCGTAACTACGACTCGATTCATTGTTTGACCGGGCGATGGAACGCCGATAACGTCGGCGATCTGCTCAAGGGAGCGCACAAGACTATCGAACTGGACGCAACTAATGCTTACGGCTTCGCAGCGCTGGCGATGGCTTTGTGTAGTAACGGACAGTTTGAAGAAGCTCTATTCGCGTCCAACCAATCCTTGGCGATGGCGCCTGGTGGGCTTGCAGAGCTGCAACACCGTGCCATGGTCCAATTTTTCCGTGTCGACCTGAACGACTCGGCAAGAAGCTGCGAATCGATCCTGAAGAGCAATGTAATTGTCATACATTCGGTGCTCGCCGCCTACGGTCGCACACTGCTGTTTCTTGATCGAGTCGATGAAGGCGTTCAGCTCTTGCGCGAAACCCTCACGCTTTGTCCGGGAAGCAATTGGGCGCGAATGCCCTTGATCGTCGCACTTCACGAAGCGGGCGACACACGCTCGGCATCGTACTGTAGTTTGGCACCGGTCAACGGCAAGGCCACCATTTGAGCAACATCAGCCACCACAAAGGTGTAGCCGTCGGGTGCAGCGCGAGCCCCCTCCGCGACCCCGATTCGTCCGGTGGCCCCAGGGCGATTTTCGATGATCACCGCTTGGCCCAGCGCAATCGTCAGTTCAGACGCAATTTTCCGCCAGGTAATATCTAATACAAACCCAACTGGCATAGGCACGATGAGGCGAATCGGCCGCTCGGGCCAGTTTTGGGCCTGCGCCTTGGCGTTAAACATTGCAGCTCCACCAAGGGAAAGGCAAGCCAAGAGCGTGTTGCGTCGCGTCCAAAGTTTCATCAGAGGTCTCGATCGTGT
>JANLRI010000478.1:0-7059 GCA_031361565.1 Betaproteobacteria bacterium
CGGCGGCAAGATAATTTGAAAATCGCGACGGCACCGGCAGGCCGTAGGGCATGAACTTGCCTGAAAGGCTGAGCAGAGGCGAAAGAGACGCCTTTAGTGTTGATTCGCAATAAATGAGGTGGCTGTCCTCGTCCTCTTTCCAGCACTGGGAAATTTCGAATTTCCTTTCGGTTTCGTTCTCCTCATTGGTTTCAGCCTCACCGTCTTCCCCCGGGCTGATCTTGTAAATGCGCTCTAAAGAATAGAAGAACGGCTTGGTCAATTTGTCCCATACAATTTCCGTTTTAATTTCATCCCCAGGCACCGCCGTGACACTAAAGACCATCGGGCCGCCCTGACAGCACTGAGCCGTCATTCGCGCCTTGGTCATTGGGTAATCCATTGGAAAGGCGCCAGTCTCAACTTGAGCGACGACGACATCCTTGGAAAGCTTGCCATTTCTAGTTTCAGAAGACTCTGATTCGTCTTCGACCCTCCACGAAAAATGCGAGGCGCAGCCCCCGGCATAGGACGCAGTTGCAGAGATTTTTTCAGACTTCGCCGAGTACGCATGTTCGATGGAGATTGAAGTCTCTGATGCGTCGCCCAGCTTGAACTTCCCGGTTGGCTTGCTGACCACATAAAGCAAGCCCTCGGCATTCGCGACGCGGCCCTCAGGATCGTTGATGGAGGCCTTGAGCAATTTGCAGGTCTTGGTCGGCGACGTGTTACTCACGGAGGCCGCAGCCGCCACAACATTGGATCTCGACGTCTGGCGCTTGTTGGCGGCGCAATTTTGCTTTGCCCCGCCCACAGATTTCGCCGGAAGGTTTTTCAATCCAGACTTGCGTTTCTTCTTGGTGACCATCGGGTATCTTACTCGTCAACTAGGCCCAACTGCTTCACGACGATTTCCAAATTGGCCGAATTCATCGGGAATTTAATGGAGAACAAGCCCCCAGCACTTGGGGATTTAAGATCAAAGTTTTCACCTTGAGAGGCGATCAGTAACAGCACGGCGCCAACATCGCGAACATCATGTAAATGGTGCGACGCTGCAATCTGGATTGCGGCCTTCACTTTCAATCGCAAGGCCTCTGGGGTCGACGCGGTAAGGACTTCCAAATCCGAACCGCGCGCAAACGCCTCCAGAGCCTGAATGTCGTTCTCTAAGGTCAAACTCTCCAACGACCCGATCTGATTGCTTGAAATGTTGAACATGCATGACTGTAACCCTTCACGCCCTCAAAACCAATAGTACTTTCGGGGTATGCCCAACTCACTAAAGTACGGATGCCAATCTCCGGTCAATCGCTATTGACTCACGATCTAAAGTTAGGCCACATTGGACCTCCCGGCAACCCGCGCCAGCAAGGAGGATCTTATGCATCAGCAAGCCTTATCCCACATTGCTCTTCGCGTTTCCGTGTCTGCAGCCTTCGCCCATATGCGAATTTGCTCATCGTCCGACATGCGACTTCCTTGTCCCAGGGCGCAGCACTAGCTGATTTTATAGCTACGCTCCGCCGCAAGCGCCCAGGGGGCAATCCCCACTAGTTCGACGTTTCTCCTTTGGCTTTTGTTTTTCAGATTGAGCGTGAAACGCTGAGAACCGGCCTGGAGTGCTTACTCTAAGGCATGCAGGCCATTGAGGCGTTCGATCTTCGCCTTCCAAAACCTCAAAGGCTTGCCGCACTACAAGTCGGGCGCGTAAAATGTTTCTTACTTCTAAAATTAAAGGAGCAATGAGATGAACAAAAACACAATATGCCTTTGGTATGACAAGGACGCCGAAGCGGCTGCGCGCTTTTACGCCGAAACTTTCCCGGACAGCGCCGTCGGCGCTGTCCATCGCGCACCGAGCGATTTTCCGGGTGGCAAGAAGGGCAATGTACTGACGGTCGACTTCACCGTCTGCGGTGTGCCCTGCATGGGCCTGAATGGTGGACCTATATTTAAACAGTCGGAAGCCTTTTCGTTTCAAATAGCGACCGAGGATCAGGCGGAAACTGACCGTTACTGGAACGCCATCATCGGTAATGGCGGCGCTCACAGTGATTGCGGCTGGTGCAAGGACAAATGGGGTCTCAACTGGCAGATTACCCCGCGCGTCCTGACCGAAGCGATGGCTAAGGGTGGCGAAGTCGCCCGGCGTGCCTTCGAGGCGATGATGACGATGCAGAAGATCGATGTCGCGGCCATCGAAGCCGCGGTCAAGGGCTAAGCTCATTCCAAATGGTCAAGTCCCGAAGTTCTACGTCTGACAACTTAAGCGGCGCACCGAACGCTAGCGTCGCATGGTTCTTCGTCAAACATGACAAGTGGGACAAGGCGATCAGGACGCTAAGAATGATCGCGCTCGACTGTGGGCTCAGGGAAGAATTGAAGTGGGGCTGCCCGTGCTACACGCTGAGTGGAAGCAATATTGTTTTAATCCACGTATTCAAGGCGTACTGTGCGCTCCTTTTCTTTAAAGGGGCGTTACTGAAGGATGACCATCGCATCTTGATCCAACAGACCAAGAACGTGCAGGCGGCCCGCCAGATCCGGTTCGCCAATGCGTCCGAGGTAGCGACGCTAGAACGCATTGCGAAGGCCTACATCCTCGAAGCCATTGAGATCGAAAAATCGGGTGTTCATGTGGAACTGAAGAAGACCACTGAGTTTGAAATGCCTGTGGAGTTCAAGACCAAGATCAAGGAATTGCCCGCCTTAAAAAAGGCGTTTTATGCCCTAACACCAGGACGTCAACGCGGCTACCTCCTCTACTTCTCGGCAGCTAAACAGAGCAAGACACGCGAGAACCGGGTCGAGAAATGCATGGAACGTATCCTGGAAGGAAAGGGATTGGACGATTAGTAATATGGTTGGCAGACTTAAAAACCGGCAGTGGTGAGAGATGACTTCGAAGCGCCCTTGCCGGTCTCGGTGCTTCGAGATTTTAGTATCGAGCGATAATGGTCGTCCACCCAACCCACCCAATGATTATGGACGCCCCTTTTTCAAAAGCCAGCGCCACGGTGCTACCCGCATGGATTGATTTCAACGGCCACATGAATGTTGGCTACTACCACGTCGCCTTCGATCTTGCTGCCGAACCCTTTTTTGAATGGCTTGGACTTACACCAGAATTTCGTCAGCAACATGCCTCTTCGACTTTCGCCTTGCAGTCGCAGTTGCACTTTCTGCGCGAGGTGAAAGAAGGCGACAAGCTGCGTTTTGAGTCGCGCTTGATCGATGCAGACACCAAGCGTGTTCACTATTATCAGGAAATGTTCCACGCCGAGGAGGGTTATCTCGCAGCCACCTACGAGTCTTTAAGCGTGCACATGAATATGACCGAGCGCCGCAGTGCACCGATGCCGGATGCACTTTATCAGCGTATGCAAGCGGTGCTGGCGACCCACCAGAGGCTAGCTCGGCCCTGGCAGGTGGGGCACGTATTTGGCGCTAAGCCGCCGCGCAAAGCTTAAGCTAGGGCTTAGTTGCGGCCCCCAATCCTTCGGGCCAAATTACTTCGGCGTCATCAGCTTTTTGATCTCTTCCATGTGCTCGCCCGCCCGCTTGCTAATCACAGCCAGGGATTCGGCCTGGGCCTTGCGGCCCATATCGGCCAGATCTTTCATGTCGGCGAGCGCTTTTGCATAGGCTTTTTTGGCCATCTCGGTTTGCTTGGCAGGGCTCGTTAAGTCGCCGGGCAAGTTCTTGGTGGCCGCCTGAATTTCTTGCATGGCCGTCTTGAGCATATCGGTTTGCTTTTGTGCCAAGGCCTGCATGCCCTCCATGGCCTTCGTGTTCGACGCCACGACCGCTTCGATGTCTTTTCGTCGAGACTCGATAATCGCGGTCATATCGACCCCTGGCACTTTGAATTTTTCGAGCATTTTAAGGACATCGCCAAAAGGATTGCTGGGTGTGCTGGACATAAAAACTCCTCGTTAAGGTGGGACTACCGTTAAAGCATAGCACTGTGACACTCGCTTGGCGAATGTCTTCAGCATTCTTGTTAGAACCTTCAGCTTGACCTCTAGGCTTCGGGCCCGTCCTGTCGAAACATCAATCCAAAACCGGCAATTAAATCCGCTATCGCGCGGTACCAGCGTTGCCGTGATTGCAAGCCCGAGCCCGCCGCCGCAAAAGCCGCCATCCAGTTTTTTGTCTCATGAGCCGAGCCTCCGCCGTCTTGCACGATTTCCGTTTCGGTGATCGAGCGCAGGCCAGTCCAATCGCCTGCTTCCAGCATTGCCATCACCCGTTCATCCCAAAAAGGATTGAGGGCGCGCCGATCTGAACGTCCGGCCCCCATGTCGCGCCCCGCCTGCAGCACTCGAGCCTGACGAATGGTCCGTTGCTCCTCAGTGGCACGATGACGCACGATCACTCGCTCTCGAACCTGCAAGTCGGGGTGCTCCAAAGTGGGAATCGGTGGGTCATGCGACAGGCCTCCCGAGCCGACATACAAAATGCGTCTTGGGTCGCTCTTGAAATGCGCACCAACAGCCTCGCCGAGTTGTATCACGCGCGCGACGGTTGGAATAGCGGGTGGTGCGGCCGCATTCAAGAAGATCGGCACCACCGGGGGAGAGTCCAGGCCGCCAAACAGCAGTTGAAGTGGTTGCGCCACGCCGTGATCGACCAACATCCGGCGCGACACGGCAGGATCGAAGCAATGGCCAATCAAATACTGGGCGAGAGCCAGAGCATCCCTCTCGCTAACATTCACCTTGCCCGCGGGTGTGCCGTAATCGCCCACGGCTTCGGCTTCGGTACCGATGCAAATCGCAGGCATCAAGTCGTGAAAAAAGCCATTGAAATGATCGGGCACAAACATCACGACAAGATCCGGCGCAAACGCTTGCACATGATGCGCGGCTTCGGCAAGCGCCGTACGTAAAGACTGATCGACCTCGGCGGGCAACTCATTTAGGCCGAGTAAAGGTGTATGCGAAATCCCAAGGACGGCCCTCAAGCCGCTTGGTTCGCTATGTTTTAGCTCACCGCTCATTATCGACCCTTGAACTGGGGCTTTTGTTTATTGAGGAAGGCGTTCACACCGTGCGGGCCGTCATGAGTACGCATCATCTGAGAAATGCTGCGAGTTTCGCGTTCCAACTGAGTTTCAATGGGGTCAGAGTAGGCGGTTTGCAGCAATTGCTTTAGGCCGCCAAAGGCGCGCGTAGGCCCGGCTGCAAAAGAGGTCGCCAATTTGTGCGCTTCGTCCATCAAAGTCTCAGCGGGCACTACTCGGGTAACCATGCCCCAGTCGCAAGCCTCTTGAGCCGAGAGCAAACGATTGGTGAGCAACAACTCTTTGGCGCGCAGCAGGCCCACATGTTTTGCTAAGAAGAAGGTCGATGAACCATCTGGTGTGAGACCGGAGGCCGTGTAGGCGGCAATAAACCTTGCCTTATCCGACGCCAGAATGATATCGCCTGACAAGGCCATTGAGAAGCCACCGCCGGCCGCCGTGCCATTTACAGCCATGATCAGCGGTGCATCCATATGGGCGAAGCGAATCAAGGCGCCATGTAGGGCGCTGGCCATACGGGTGAGATGCTCGGGTCGACGCTCGCCCTGCTCGTCCATTTCCCGTAAATCACCGCCCGCACAAAACATTTTTCCCTGCCCTGTGACGATCATTGCCCGCACGCGCTCGTCCGTCGAGCAGATCATCGCTACGTCAAGCAGTTCATTCGCCATCTGCTCATTCAAAGCATTGGCGTCGTCTGGACGGTTGAGGGTCAGTGTAGCGATGCCTTCGGTGATATCGAAGTTCATGGTTTGATAGGTCATGGAAGCAGTTCCTGAGAAATGGTGGCTCTAAGTTTCAAAATTTTTTTCTGGATAAGCATGGCTTATTCCATCTGTCTTTGAAGTATCCCACGGCGGGTGAGCCGAGGAACGAGGTGTTCTAAAATTTGTCGAACCTGACGAGCAAGAGTGCTCGCCGACCGTTTGTCGCCCATTTTGTACAAAATGCTCACTTTCCCCTGCGAACTGAGCACTTTGATAGCTTGAAGTCAGGCATGCATCAGGGCCAAGATGGATGGGTTCGAATGACCCCGAACTTTTACACTTCAGAGCCTCTACTATGAATTCCAATCGAAGCAAATCAAATCATTCGTCGAGCGCGAGTTCGATCCACTATCACCGAACCCTCTACCTCAGCGCCGATCACATGACCCAGCTCATTCAACGCATGGGTTTATCAGCTTGCATTGCCGGAGTTGCCAAACGTATTGAAGCTGACTTTTTGCGTTGGAACGAATTCGACAAAAGCGCGCGGCTGGCCAGCCATTCCGATCTTGGGGTGATCGAACTCATGCCTATTGCGGACGCTGAACGCTTTGCATTCAAGTATGTGAACGGGCACCCAGGCAACACTCAAAAAGGGCTGCCAACGGTAATGGCGTTCGGAGTCTTGGCCGACGTCAATACGGGTATGCCACGTCTGCTCTCTGAGCTCACGCTCACCACCGCGATTCGCACCGCGGCCATGTCCGCGCTGGTCGCTGTCGAGCTCGCCCGCCCGAACTGCCGTCGCATGGCGCTGATCGGCAACGGAGCTCAAAGCGAATTCCAGGCAATCGCCTTTAGGGATCTGCTTGGAATTCGGGAGTTAAGAATCTATGACGTTGACGCCAGCGCCTGCGCAAAACTAGTGGCCAACCTGATTGGACAGGGACTTGAGGTCAAGGTGTGCAGGAGCGTGGCAGAGGCCGTTCTTGGCGCCGACATCGTGACGACCCTGACCGCTGAGAAAGTTCAAACCACTATTCTGACGCCGGACATGATTCAACCGGGTATGCATATCAACGCGGTCGGCGGCGATTGCCCCGGAAAAACTGAATTGCATCAAGCCATTCTTGAGAAGGCATCGGTCTTTGTGGAGTTTGAGCCTCAAACCCGCATCGAAGGTGAGCTACAACAAATGCCGGCCGATTTTGCAGTGACCGAATTTTGGAGGGTATTGAATGGCCAGGCGCTCGGCCGCACCAGCGAGTCAGAAATCACCGTCTTCGACTCGGTGGGCTTTGCACTTGAGGATTTCAGCGCTTTGCAGTTTATGAGAGAGGCTGC
>JANLRI010000597.1:0-8707 GCA_031361565.1 Betaproteobacteria bacterium
GGTGCTGCCCTTCCTACCGCGATTAACCTCGCCACCATGGGCGAGGCCGCCGCCTTCACTGCGCCCGACGGCAGCTACAAGGCTCTGGTCTGCATATTCCTTTACGGTGCGAATGACTACGCCAATACAGTCGTGGCCTACGACGATGCGACTTACGACAAGTACAGCACCATCCGAGGCGGTGGCGCAGGCCGCACTGCTGGCGGCATCGCCCTCGCAAAGACTGACCTTACTGCGACGCTCCTTAACCCGACTGTGCCCCTAGCGGGGGGGCGGCAATACGCCTTGCATCCTGCGATGACTGGACTGGCAGGGCTGTTCAATGCCGGACAAGCCGCCGTTCAACTCAATGTTGGCCCACTTATTGAACCAATCACGCGCGCCCAGTACAACGCCTTCACAAAGAAAATTCCGCCGAAATTGTTTTCGCATAACGACCAGCAATCGATCTGGCAATCTTCTGAATCGGAAGGCTCCACGATTGGTTGGGGCGGCAACTTGGGCGACTTTGGCGTACCAGTCAATGCAGCGGGTTCAACCTTTAGTTGTGTCTCGGTTACAGGCAATGCTGTGTTCCTCGCTGGCGACACGGCGCTTGCCTATCAGGTCAGTAAAGATGGTGCCGTCAAACTCAGTAGCATCGCGAACACAAAAGTTTATAACTCCGCACCGGTTCGAACTGCGCTAAATCAGCTCATTGTGCAAACCGGAACGGGTGCCCTAGAAAGCGAGTACAACAAGATCACCCAGCGCTCCATCAGCGCAGAGTCGATCGTGACCGGAGCGCTATCTGCTGGGGCGGCGGCCGTCGATTCACCCAACTACGCGGCCTTTACGCCCACCATGTTGGCTGAAAACACTCTGGCCGGCCAACTCAAAATGGTGGCACGCATGATCGCGGGCCGTGGCGGGTTAGGAGGCCCTAAGCGCCAAGTCTTTATGGTATCCCTGGGTGGCTTTGATCTGCACGACAATTTGATCTCACAGCACCCGAACCTGCTGCGCTATGTCAGTGATGCAATGACCGCCTTCTACGATGCCACAGTCAAGCTCGGCGTCGACGGCCAGGTGACCAGCTTTACCGCCTCTGATTTCGGACGCACCTTGACCTCCAATGGCGACGGCTCAGATCACGGTTGGGGCAGCCACCATTTTGTAGTGGGCGGTGCAGTCAACGGCAAGGCGTTTTACGGCAACGCTCCTCCAATGAGCATTAGCGATGACCTAAGTAAACCGGAAAACCTGTGGCACGTGGGCCAAGGACGCTTGCTTCCTACCACGTCGGTCGACCAATATGCCGCAACCATGGCGACTTGGTTTGGTGTTGAAGCCAGCGAGATGACCAGGGTCGTGCCCAATATTGGAAACTTCGACAACATCACACAAGACGGCATCGTTTATCAGAAGAACCTAGGCTTTATGAAGCCGTAGGAGGCTTATGCGACAGGGAGTCTCCATGAGAGTCAAAGCGCTGCCTTAGCGCACTCTCCAGATGCTCCCAAACGTAGCGCATGCTAGCACTACGCCTGAGCTCTTCATGGGCGCACAGCCATACCTCTTGCTTAAGACTAATGCGATCGGCAAGGACTCTTTTTAGTTGCGGCATTTCCTTTGCAATATCCGTAAACATCATGGAGATCGCGCTCCCACTTAAGGCGGCGGCCTCCCGAGCAAGTACAAAATCTGTACGAAACCTAAACTTTACGGGCGACTTTGGCGCAGGACCTTGAACTACTCCGCTGAGCTGTAAAGGTTCTCTATCATTACCCGTCAGTACATCACTCGCGCCGAGCTCAATATTCGTGGGTACACCATGGCGGGCGAGATAATCGACGTGAGCATACAGACCCAGTTGAGTCTCGCCGACTTTGACGGCAATGACGTTATCCTGGTGAGGCCTAAAAAAGCGCACAGCAATATCCGCGTCTCGGCGAAGCAAATTATCGCTTTGATTGGAAACGGATAGCTCTATCTCGAGCTCCAGGTTTTGTTCAAGCAACGGTAGCAGGATCGCCGGGATGACATGGTAACCATACGCTTCAGAGACGGCCAGTCGAACCACTCCGGAAATGCTTGCCCTCGAACTGGAAAAAATGCTTTCCGCCTCACGAACCGCGTGACGCATACCGAGCAAGGCTTCGAACAAGACATCAGCTCTGACAGTGGGTTTCAGCCGACCTGGCAGACGCACAAAGAGCGGCTCCTTCAACGAGGCTTCCAATTCACGCAGATGTCGGCCCATGCTAGGTTGGGTGGTTTTCAATCGGATCGCCGCCTCGGTAAGCGTACCGGTTTCAAAGATAGCGATAAAGGAACGAAGCAGATTCCAATCCTCCAAAGACGGGCCAGATCGAGCTTCGATTTCTACAACAGTGCCAGTGGGTACCTTCATAGCTATGCATTCTCGCATGCCTGCCAAGCCATTTTGGCTCTGGCGCAAACACTAGCCCCTTTTTAAAGTAGCCCCATGTTGAATTTTCTCAACTTCTTTAAAAGGTGTTCTTATGAAATCACGTAGACAATTCATGTGCTTGATCGGTGGCGGGACCGTGTTGGCTGCAAGTTCCAAGGCCAAGGCGGGCATTTATCCACATAGGGCCGTCGAGGCCTGGGAGCCAATCTCGGGTGAAACTGAGATTCGTCGTTGGGTCTTGGCGCATGGCCTACTTGCCCCCAATCCACATAATCGCCAACCATGGATCGCAGATTTGCGGCGAGAAGGAGAAATTACCCTCATTTGTGATGGAGAACGTCTGCTTCCTGAGACCGATCCTTTCGGCCGCCAAATTCTCATTGGCTGCGGAGCCTTTTTGGAACTTGCAGCTCTTGCCGCCGTTGAAAGAGGTTACGCGATGAGCATTAGCCTATTCCCGAACGGCGAACCGCCACTCACGGAATTACCCAAAGGCGCGATCATCGCTCGCATGAAGTTCGCCAAAAACGTAGTTACTCAGCCTAACCCACTCTTTAGGTTCATTCGCAGCCGCCACACCAACAAAGGAACCTACGATTCAAACCAGAAAATCTCGGCAGATCACTCCAAAGCCTTAACCCTTACTGCGTCAAGCTTCAGCCCTGAAGGCACCGTGCAAAACGGCTTTTTGGAAGACTCCGCCAAAATGTTAAAGATGAGAGAAATCACCCGTCTCGCGTACGAAATCGAACTTACGACACCTCGCACTTACTTGGAATCAGCCAACCTGCTTCGCGTGGGTCCAAACGAAATCGAACAGCACCGCGACGGGATTACAATCACCGATATGATTCCCAGAGCGCTGAACGCCATGGGGATGTTCAATCGCTTCGAGGTGCCCGCTAAAGGAAACTCTTCTTACAAGCAAACGATGGATCGTTGGTTGCCTTTCACAACGGGAAGTGGTTACCTTTGGATGGCTAGCGCAGGAAATACCCGCAAGCAACAGGTCGAATGCGGCCGTGCCTATGTGCGTACCCATCTCCTTGCAACATCCCTAAAAATAGACATGCATCCACTCTCCCAGGCGATCCAGGAATTTGTAGAGGTCAAAGCACAGAACTTATCCATGTACTCCTTGCTCGGGCTTGATCCTTCGAAGGTCACCTTGCAAATGGTGGCAAGAATTGGCTATGGAACCAAACCGGCAGAAGGGTCGCCACGCCGAGATTTGGATCAGGGGATATTAATGAAGGTCTAAAAGTCAACCGAGTAGCTCGCGAGAAATATTCTCGCATTCTAGGAGACGGCTACCCGTCAATTTCTTCAATTCTCTCGGTCACCACCTTGATACTATCATTGACTCCACGCAAGCTGGAAGCGAACAGCTAGTACCCTTTTGTGGTGAGTCAACCCGCAATACATAGTGTATGACCAGTTTGTCGTATGCTCTGCTCAGAATCTCCTTTCAAATCAGCACTGTCAAATTTAGGAAAAAGCTCCATGTCCCTAAATGCCTATCGAACTCTTGGCCGCTCGGGACTTGTCGTTAGCCCCGCAGCGCTCGGAACTATGACCTTTGGCAATAACGCCTGGGGCTCCTCGGACCAAGAAAGCCGCGAAATATTTGACGCCTATGTTGATGCGGGTGGCAATTTCATCGATACCGCGGACGTTTATGCGGGAGGCCAAAGCGAAGCCCTCATTGGAAACTTTGTCGCGACCCGCAAATTGAGAGACCAGCTTGTGCTGGCTACAAAGTTTACGTTTAACGCAAGCACCGGCAATCCTCATGCGGGCGGCAACGGCCGAAAAAACATCTATCGCGCCTTAGAAGGTTCGCTGCGTCGGCTCCAAACCGATTACATTGACCTGTATTGGATGCACGCCTACGATTCCGTTACGCCAGTAGAAGAGGTCATGCAATCGCTTGGTGATCTAGTGCGCGCCGGAAAAATTCGTTACTTTGGCTTTTCAGATATTCCCGCTTGGTACGCGGTGAAGGCGTCTACTCTGGCCGCAGCCCATCATGAACCGGGGCCGATCGCACTTCAGCTGGAATACTCCTTGGTCGAACGCAGTATTGAACGCGAACACGTTCCTGCCGCGCGAGAATGCGGCCTTGGCATCTTGCCGTGGAGCCCGCTCGCGGGTGGTTTTCTCACGGGAAAATACTCACCTGAACAGGTTGAAAAGAAGATCGTCCGAACAGGCCGTTTGAATGGTACCAATCCGTTTCAAGGTCCATACACCAAGTTTACGGAGCGCAATTGGCGCATTCTTAATGCACTCGGTGCGGTAGCCAAAGAAGTTGATGCGCCCTCCGCCCAGGTGGCACTTGCATGGGCAGCCGCGCAACCGGGGATAGCTTCGCTGATCCTAGGAGCTACTTCGATCGTTCAATTGCACAATAACCTTAACGCCTTTTCACTTCGCCTAACACCAAAGTTACTTCACACGCTCGACGAAGCCAGTGCGATTGACGTGGTTTTTCCTTACGGATTAATGACATCAGCGGGAAGTCGCATGATTTTTGGGGGAAACGAAGTTCAGGGTTGGCGCTAATGGTCCTCATCACGGCGCACCTTAAACCAGTATTAGCTCAAGCGATTGGAAGCGATCAGGCGCAAGGCCTGAAGCCTCAGAATCAAGCACAAAAGGTGATTGCTTCCAAGGAGAAGGAGGGTCTTGAACTGCCACGACTCTCACTCTTACCGTCGCGCCAAGATTCGCATTCAAGCTTTTATCCACCCGGACACGGCGCACCACGGCAGGCTCTTGAATCTGCACTTGCCAACTGCCGGGTGTCACGTCAATGATGGTCGCCGACAGTTCAGTACCGATGAATGCAGACAACATGAGTGTTTCGATCAGGTCAATCGATTCACGGTTCACGACGGATGCGCGGCGCTCGGCGGCGTCCATCACTGGTGGCAATTGTGCGAGAACGGGAAGTAGGTCACGCACAGCCGCGTCGTCTTTTGCAAATTGAGCCACCAGTAAATCCAAAACGTAGCGATCTGCCAGTCGCCTCATGGGCGCTGTCGCGTGGGCATAACTCGCTGCGAGCGCGGCATGCCAAGGCTTCGCAACTTGAAGGGCATTTTTCTTTTGCTCCTCTGGGGTTGTAAAAGGAACCGGATACTGTAAGTAGCTCGCGCCGCCCCCCATACGTCGAATCACCTGACAAAACTCAAGGTGTTTTGCGTTATCAATGTCTAATCGTGCCACAAGGTCGTGCAGGCTTTCGTCGTCAGCCCATATAATCTTTAAGGCTCGCGCACGCCGCCGTAAATGAGTGATCTCAAAAGCATCGGGCTCGTTCATCACTCGAAATAAGCCCACACCTTTCTCTAAAAAATGCGTTGCCACAGCAAGGTTGGCGGCGAGCGAGAGTGCGGCATTCCTTTCCTCGCTTAGGCGCTTTGGTGCAAATTCCAAACGCAGTCCGCCAGGGGAGTTCTCATCAATTATCACCTCTTGCTCAGTTCGACCCACTCGAAAGGCTCCTCTTCGCAATTCCGCCGCGGTGATTCGATTGGCAAGCTCCAAAGTATCGGCAGAAAGATCCATATCGCTGACGTCCTCATAGGCCAGCTTGGCACGACTCCGAATGGTCACACGCTCTACATTTCTTAAGCGCGAAATTCCCGCCAAGTCCACCTGTACCGTGAGCAAAATCGCGGGCCGCGGCCCGCCAGGCAAAAGACTGGCGCGGTCATTAGATAATATTCGCGGATAAAGCGGCACGCTGCCATCCGGGCAGTAGACGGTGACGCCACGCTTAAAGGCTTGGGCTTCAATCTCCCCTCCTCGTGGAACGAAGGCACCGATATCGGCGATAGCGTAGAGCAGTACCATCAAGTCTGCTTCGCGAAATACTGCAAACGCCTGATCCAAATCCGTGCTTGCCGCTGGGTCTAAGGTGACAAACTCGATATCCGTGGCATCTCGGTGCGACACCGAGGCGTCTATAACGGCTTGTGCTGCTAGCGTCGTGATCGCTGCGCTCTCAGATTCCTCCTCAGGAACCTGGTGCAGGGCACGGATCGCTCTAAAGCCCTGGACAAGTTGCTTCTGAATGTCGTTAGAACTCATTGCCCTGCTTTACCGCACTGCTATTCATGCGCACGAAAGAGAGCAGCTGTAACGAACACGCGACGAGCACTCATTTCACTTTTCCAAGCCCCTAAACCAGCGAGTTCAAAAAGGCGATCGCGACCCACCCTGTTTCCCCGACGCATTTGCCTGAGGTGATTTTCACCTTGGCAGCATTGAGTCCTTTGAGAGCCTCCACTCTTGTGACGATACTGACAATCAAGGCCTTGTCGCCGGCATGAGGTTGACATGTATGAGCAGTGCTTGGGGCAAAGTATTCGTCGGCGAAAAGTTGTACGTTGCTTAAAAACTGCCCTTCCCTGACCTCAGCGAAGGCCGGTTGAAGGGGAAGGCTCAAGAGCCCGACAATCATGATATTTTTTACGGAATCCATTTTTTTAGCCTATCAACTCTAGGAAAGTACTGCTTTCTACAGGAATTTACCATCTGGCCAGACTCAGCTTGCTGAGTATTGAACATTTCCTCTGTCAGAACGGAAGTATAAAGTCAGTGCATTCCTCGGCCGTGTCGTTCACGATGGAACGACCCTACCCAGGTTCAAATGATTAGGAATAGCATGGTGCCACCAGACTTTTCAACCAGGAGCAAGCATGAACAGATTCATCGTAAGACGTTCGTCACTGAAGGCCACGCTTACGGGCATCGTTGGCGCGTCCCTTGCCCGGAGCGTATGGGCCCAAAAGAAGTATGGGCCAGGCGTCACAGACAGCGAAATCAAGCTTGGGCAAACGCTCCCTTACAGCGGTCCGGCCTCCGCCTATGGTCAGCTCGGGCGTGCGCAATTGGCTTATTTCAAATCGCTCAACGACCGCGGCGGCATCAACGGTCGCAAAATCAACTTGATCAGCTTGGATGATGGCTTTAGTCCCCCCAAGGCTGTCGAGCAAACCCGGCGCTTAATCGAACAGGATGAGGTTGCCGCGATTTTTGGCACCTTGGGCACGCCACTCAATCTTGCCATAAGGCAGTATCTCAACGCCAAGAAAGTGCCTCAGTTATTTATCGCGGCAGGCTCAGTACGTTTTGCGGACCCGGCGGGTTTTCCGTGGACCATGGGCTGGCAACCGACCCTCCGGGGCGAGGCCATCTTTTACGCCAAGAGTATTTTGGCATCGCGCCCGAACGCCAAAATCGCCGCGATTTTTCAGGACGATGATTTCGGCAAAGAAATGGTCGCAGGCCTCAAAGAGGGGCTTGGCGACAAAGCTGCAATGCTCATCAGCACGGAAAGCTTCCAAGCAACAGATCCCACTATCGATTCGCAAATCATTACGATGAAAGGTACGGGCGCGGACACGGTCATGCTGTTTACTTACGCTAAACAAGCGGCGCAGGGCATTCGCAAAATCGCCGACCTGGGTTGGAAACCGGACGTCTATTTGCATCTCGGCTCGGCCTCCGTCGGTGCAACCTTGCAGCCCGCCGGGCTTGATAAATCGGTCGGTATCAGAACCGCAGGCTTTATTAAAGATCCTACTGATCCGCAATGGGCTAACGACGCCGAACTAGCACCCTTTTTTGAATGGATGAAAAAGTACATGCCGGATGCCAATATCAGCGACAGCCTGAATATTTCGGGTTATGCCTTTGCACAAACCATGGAACAGGTATTGCGGCAATGTGGTGACGACCTGACGCGCGAGAATATCCTCAAACAGGCCAGCAATTTACGCGACGTACGTATTGGCGCTTTGTTGCCTGGCAGTTTGATCGCAACAAGTCCCAGTGATTATCGAGTGGTTGAACATATGGTGTTACAGCGCTTTGACGGGCGAGTTTGGCAGCTTGTGAAGTAGTCGCGGCATTGCGTTGCCTAAATGGCCCATCAGAAACTCAGTAAGAAACACATTTTTCAGTCGAAGAAATATCTTTCGATTGTTTTTTACAGATAGCCTCGCAGAGCATTCTTTTGTCTGCGACAGCCTTCTCGCAGGCCAGCTTCATCTCTGGTTGATTCAAATTCGATTTCACTTGAAACCAAACGGCTGCACCCATTCCGCAGCCGCTTTCGAAAACTTGTCCAAGGCGTGGATTAATGTCTCGGGTCGGGGGCACGAACTGACAAATTGGAATGCCGCCCGCTAGCGCAAACAGATCGGAAAGGCCGGTGCGCTCAGAAACCAAGAGACTCGCGCCCGTCAGTTTGACGACAGCGCGCATGAACAGCCATTGTTC
>JANLRI010000615.1:0-11078 GCA_031361565.1 Betaproteobacteria bacterium
GCCTGCATCTGCGGCTGCCACGACTGCAAAATCGGCGATGTCACCATCGGCAATGGCCATCTTGTCTCCAGTAAGCGTATATCCCGATTCTTTGAGAGTCGAGGTAGTCTTGATGGACTGGGTGCTTGCCAGTCCGGCTCCCTCGGCCACCGCAAACGTTGCAATTGCCTCTCCCGTAGCAAGCGCGCGCAGGTACTTTTGCTTCTGCGGCTCGGTGCCGGCCATCATCAGGCATTCTGCCGCCAGAGCGATGGTGGAGCTGAACGGCACGGGGGCCAGCGCACGGCCCAATTCTTCGGCAATGACGCAGGCCTCAAGATAGCCTGCGCCCAATCCGCCATACTCTTCGGGGATCGTGGCGCCCAGATAACCAAGCTCGCCCAGGCCTTTCCAAAGTGCTTTGTCATAGGGCTCCGGGCCGTCCAAAATTGCACGCACCGCCTTACGATCACTATGATCGGCAAGGTAGCGCCGCACCTGCTCCTTAAGTTCGATTTGTTCGGGCGAGAAATCAAATTCCATGACAGCATCCTTGGCAGCAGCGAATGACGGGCGCGAAAAACTTGGCTGAACGCAGATGCCGCAGATAAGCCATTCAGTTTCTGCGTTGCAGTATCACATCACCAGCCCGGTTGACTGCCTACCCGTTTCAGTCTCGTGAAGATCTGACACCATTCATTAAGCTATGCTGTTTCGAACCCTCTTGCTCACCATCGAGAGGGGTCCGACCCAGGTGGCATGGATGCCCTGAGCCCGCCCGTCCCAATCGGCCACTTTGAAAAACGCGCTGCATGACGCATGGCGATTAACTTACCAAAGCCGCTGTCGCTGGTTTCCGTATAGCCTTCAACACTGGGCCTAGCAGCTGCTAGGCCGTCGCTCACCCGGCCAAGCGAACGCAACCAAAGCCCCGTCCTGGCAAGTGAAACGCGCACATGCCAACTGCCCCCTTCCGAGGCCTGGCGATGAAGCGCCGCTTGCGTACCAAAGGCCATCAAAAAGCCCGTCGCGTAGTCAAGGATCTGCACAGGCATGGCCCGTGGTTGAGCTTCACTAGCGCCCTGCGCCTCAGCCTGGTTGAAGCCCGTCGCGGTCTGAACCAAAGAATCAAAGCCGCGCCTCCCGGACCAGGGCCCTTCGTCGCCATAGGCACTGAGGGAGACGTAGACGATACCGGGTCGACGCTGGGCCACCGTCATAGGGTCGAAACCGAGGCGAGCAAGCGCACCTGGGCGATATCCTTGCACAAAGACATGTGCCTCTTGGAGAAGATATTGAAGGGCCGCAACCCCCTGTGGCTTCTGAAGATCGACGTGGGTGGATCGTTTGCCGCGACTGGTATCGGCAATCGAAGCGATGTTCGGTAAATTGGGCGAATTGACCAGCATGACATCGGCACCGTAGTAAGCCAGGGTTCGACCACACACTGGACCCGCGAGAATTCGTGTCAAGTCGAGCACGCGCAGGCCATGGAGGGGTCGGACCGGCATGGCAGGGCCGTCGCGGGGCAAATCTGGCCATTTCAAAGGATCCGCATTCGCGATCCGTTCGATTCGTATCAAGGGTTGATCGCCTACAAAGCGAGCATGAGGATGGGAATCCCACTCCTCGAAACTTCTCACAGCGGCAACCACCAGTCCGGCCTTTGCGCCAGCTTCTTCAAAGTCGTACGCATTCCAAGTCTTGAGTGCCTGTGCGACGGATTCTCGAGGTGTCGTAGGGCCCAAGGGTAGCCCAAGCAGTTTCAAGACCCCATCGCGATGATGGGCAAAGTTCGTATGGAGTCTCACCCATCCGTCCTGGCCCTCGGGGCCGCAGGCATATAAACCGGCGATGGGGTCCCAAACCTGAGGCGTTTTCCCGTCAAGGCTGAAAAAGCCCGTGCACTCCAGGGCGGCTTCTCGCATGTCGACACTCACTGAGCGAGAAGGCCCGCCCCGCTGACGACCGATCAACACGGCCGACAATGCCGCCGCCGCAATACTACTTTGGGCGGCAACTCCGATCGCAAACGAAGAAGGCATCACCGGATCAACCCCTGACAGTATCAAATGATTCAATGAGTCTTCTGGCATGCCTGCGTCATGCCAAAGCTTTTTGAGTGTGTGTTTCGCGTTCATAAGATTTAGGCTCATAGTATTTGGCGTCATAATATTTGGGCAGCTTGGGCCTCTATGAATAAGGTCATTGGATCCTTGCTCACCGTAGCTGTCAATCTTGATCGGCCCAATCAATACTTGCGCAGATATGATGCGCATTCAAGGACGGTTCTCACGAGGAAGGGTTGATATGCCAGAGGTGTGGATGAGCGCCAACGAGGCCGCTCAAAGACTGAAAGTGAGTCCGCCGACTTTGTATGCCTACGTTAGTCGGGGCCTGCTTCAATCGGAACGTGTCGCTGGTTCGCGCAGCAAACGTTATCGGCGCAGCGATGTTGAAAAGTTGGTGAAGTATCGAGAGACGTTGCGCAGCCCCAAGGGCGCGGTTCAAGCAAGTCTGAGTTGGGGCCTTCCCGTCTTGCAGTCTGCGCTGACCACGATCAAGGACGGCCGCTTGTACTACCAGGGACGCGATGCAGTTGCGCTCTCGGACACCGAGTCATTGGAAGAGCTTGCGGCCAGCTTATGGGGCTGCGAGGCTCGCGAACTATTCAATGCCGAGCTCAGTGAACCCAGTGAGGCGCAACTTCGCAGACTCAAGCTTTCGACTGAAAAACCTAGCCCCCAGCGCAGTTTAAATGCTTTCATGGCGCTCGTCGCTCAGGAGTTTACCTTCGCGCAGACCAACGAGACTCTTGCGCTTCAAGGCGCTCAATTGTTGCACCTGTTGCGAGCCGCGACAACACTACTCCACTGCCCGAGCGCGCTCGCCCATCGGCCCGTGCACCTCCAATTGCAAAAAGTGTGGGGCCTCAATCAAGCTCAGAGTGAGTTGATTCGAAGGGCTTTGATCCTGTGTGCCGATCATGAGCTCAATGTCTCCAGCTTCACGACCCGTTGTGTGGCGTCCTCTGGGGCGAGGCTTGATGCCTGCGTTATTGCCGGGCTGGCCGCCCTCACGGGTACACGGCACGGAGGTATTACCTCGATCATCGAAGATCACTGGGAGCGCTGGATGTCTCTTCCTTCAGTAACGATGTCAAGCCGCGCGCATATTCTCGAATTTCTAGATCGACCAGGAACGGGCGCCGCGCCATTGGATTTGGCGTTTGGTCACCCCCTTTATCCCAAGGGAGACCCTCGGGCAAAAGCGATCCTTGCAGGCTTGCCGGCGGATTCGCAACGCATGAGACTGGAAGCCCAAGTGCATGCTGCCAGCGGCTTATTGCCCAGCCTCGATTTCGCTTTAGTGGCCTTACGTAGGCACCTCGCGCTGCCACTGGGCTCGGCTTTCGCACTCTTTGCGATTGGGCGCGCGGTCGGTTGGATCGCCCATGCCATCGAGCAAGCCAAACAGGGCAACCTGATCCGACCTCGCGCCGACTACGTGGGCCCAATGCCGGGCGTAGCCAGGGCGGCCTCTGCTTCAGACCCCGCGCAGCGACGGATCGTCAGGTTTCGCTAACTTGAAATCCCGAGACTCAGTAGAATGGCCTTCTCAAATTCACCCTCTGAAAGTTCGCATGAGCGAAGCGCACCATCCCCATCTCGACCCGATGCTTGCCCAACTCGGCCAGGGTTTTGTCTGGCAAGACATTTCGGTTGGGCAGCGTTGGCGCACGTTTCGCCGTACTGTCACAGAAGCGGACTTGGTAAATTTCATAAATGCCACCGGTATGCTTGAGGCGATCTTCATTGAGGATGGGTTCGACGGCAGCGCGATGAAGGGCCGCCCGGTGCCGGGTGCGATGACTTATTGTTTGATTGAAGGGTTCATCTTGCAATCGATGATCCAGGGTACCGGCTTAGCCATGCTCGAGTTGGAGCAAAAGATTCATGCACCCGTGATCGTTGGCGACACGATTGGTGCCACGGTTGAAATTACCAGTGTCAAGCCTACCTCCCGAAGTGGCCGGGCCGTGGTGGATTCCAGGATTGAGGTGTTCAACCAACATGGCACCAAGGTGATGACCTACCTGGCGCGCCGCCTGTTAGCGGGGCGGGCTTGAACTAGCAAAACTCAGTAGCACCTTGAGGGATTAGCAGCACGATGGCACCGGGTTACAACCTCCTGCAGCGCTGCTCGCACACCCGCTAAGGGGCGACCGCGAACCCAGGAATGGGTATTGTCTCTTGCATTTTGCTTTACGATACCCAATATTGGTCTTAAATTAGGACAGAAGCCAGTCATGATCGAGCCAGAATCCTCAGCTATGGGCACGTCAAAGTCGTTCTCAATGATTCGAGAGTTCCACTTGGCGGATTGGTTTACGCTCGCCAACGCTGTTTGCGGCGTGGGCGCATTGTTTTCAACCATTAGCTACATAGAAACTTCTGACGTCAGGCATATTTACTTTGCCTGCCTGTTAGTGCTGGCGGCCCTAGTCTTCGACGTTTTGGATGGCCGCATTGCCAGATGGCGCTCCACCTCCTCGGCCTTGGGACGAGAGCTCGATTCACTTGCGGATGTGATTTCCTTTGGCGTTGCGCCCGCGATAATCGCTTACGGCTGTGGCATGCAGGGTCTTTTTGATCGCATCGTTTTGGCTTACTTCGTGGCCTGCGGCGTGTCCAGACTGGCCCGCTATAACGTCACTGCGGAGGCTCTTTCGGAGGGTACAAACAAGGTGAAGCACTTTGAAGGAACACCGATACCCACCTCCGTGCTCTTAGTCATGATGATGGCTTACGCGGCATGGTCTGGCGCTTTGCGAGACCATTTGTGGTTCGGTGAAATCATGTTCATGAACTTTAAACTACACCCTTTGGTTCTGATCTTCGCGCTTTCAGGTTCCTTGATGATTAGCAGAATACGAATACCGAAGCTTTAGGCGTTCTGAGTGTCGCAAAGACCAACGCTCGGTCACGGAGTTCGATGGCTCTCCTTTGAGATAGGTCAATCTACGAAGGCATGCCATCGCTCATAGTGGAATTGTTTTCGCCTGCTGACATAAGGACGTTGCATTCGATGCTCTCACTAGGCCGCTTACATTGGTTCAGGCATACGGTCCTAATGCTGTTTCTAGGGTTAGGGATATATAGCTCACCCTCGGCGCAAAGCGCCGACGCCGTTTTGGGTCTACATTCCAAACTGCGTGACAGCCTTGCAACAAACCATTTTCGCGCCCCGCTCTTTTTGGATTCAACGCAAACCCCTGAGAGCCTGAAGGGGGACGTATATGCGCAAATAGATCATCCGTTTACCGAACTACGGTCGGCACTAATGGCTTCGGAGGGATGGTGCGAATTATTGATGCTCCATTTGAACGTTAAATCCTGTTCGGCAAGTGGCAGGCCGCCGCAGGAACTTCTCAGCCTAGTCATCGGACGCAAAACCGAGCGTCAGCTCTCTGATGGTTATAAGCTCGACTTCAATTTCACCGCCAACGCTGCAAGCGATGATTACCTGCGAGTAGAGATGTTCAGTGCTCTCGGACCCTTCAATACCCGTGACTATCATCTGGTTTTAGAGGCAGTCTCATTAGGGTCCAATATGAGTTTTATCCACTTTTCCTACAAATACTCCTACGGTTTGATGGCGCGCATGGCCATGCAGAGCTATTTGTTGACGCTTGGTCGGGACAAGATTGGGTTCAGCATCACAGGCAAGAAGGCCGACGGGTCGCCAAGCTATATTGCCGGAGTACGAGGCGCGATTGAGCGCAACGCAATGCGTTACTACCTCGCGATTCAGACCTACCTCGATTCTCTTGCAACAGCCCCAGACGCGCGTCTTGAAAAACGCCTGAGCGACTGGTTTTCATCCACCGAGATTTATGCGTCGCAACTCCACGAGCTTGAGCGCGCTGAGTACCTGAGTATCAAACGCCGAGAGTTCCAACGCCAGCACGGCCTTTCATCACCCAAGGATTCCAATAGCCAACGCAAGTGAACGATGCCGAATACAAACGACCCAAAATGCGAACGACCTCAAAATAAAATGGGCCGTGAAGCTCATCTCAAATCAATCGTTTAAATTCCAGGTTTTGATGCATTCTCCGCTAGACTCTGCGCATCAGAAGAGGTCCGTTTGAAATCGATTGTCAAAGTAGCCGCGCTCATTTTTGCCTTACTCCTTTGTTTCTGGGTTTGGATGCTGTTTTTCGGACGAGGCTCATCGATGGGTTTCGACGGCCTTTTGATTTGGATCGTTGTTGGCGGGCTTTTCTGGTTTGTGAACCATGGCCTGAAAGCCAGGGTCTTAGCCCTGGAACAACGGCTAGCTCAACTCGAAGGAAGTCTGGCGGCGGGTCTGACGGCCCGATCGGACCAACCCAGGTTGACTGAAGCGAGCAGAGCTCCTGAGGCTCGAAATGAAGTGCAAAGCAACGACAGTAACACCGTCGTTAGTCCTACGAACGGAAGCAGAGAGGGTTCGCGTGAGGCACTGATGATCGCAGAGGCCAAGGCCTTCCAAACAGAGCATCAGCAGCTCAAGGCTTCGGCCGGGCCGACGCTGGCCGATCACCTCAAGAACTGGCTGTTTGGCGGCAATACGGTGGCGCGCTTTGGGCTCATTATTCTGTTCCTGGGTCTAAGTTTTCTCGCCAAGTACGCGGTGGATAATGATCTTTTCCCCATTGAAGCTCGTTTAGCGGTGATCGGCATCATTGCCTTCGTCCTGCTTATTTTCGGCTGGCGTTTAAGGCAATCCAGAGCTTCGTACGGGCTACATTTGCAAGGCGGCGCAGTCGCAGCGCTTTATCTTGAAATCTACACCGCGTTCAAGTTCTATCACCTCATCTCGGGCCCGGTAGCCTTCGCGCTCATGATCCTGGTCTGCGCCCTGGCAACCGTCCTCGCCCTACGTCAAAACGCTTTGGCGATGGCGGTCGCTGCTACGGTCGGTGGTTTTGCCACACCGATTCTGGCTTCCACCGGAGGCGGAAACCATGTTGCGCTATTTAGTATCTATGCGGTTTTAAATCTCAGCATTTTTTATATCGCCCGTTTGAAGCAGTGGCGCTTGTTATATCTAATCGGTTTCGTGCTGACTTTCGGCGTGACCGGTTTCTGGGTGGTCGAGCGTTATCGTCCTGAATTGCTTCAGTCCACCATTGGTTTTGTGATCCTCTTCATGGCTCTTTACTCCTTGATTCCGGTCATGGATGCGCGCCGGTCAACGCCAAACTTGAAACATTATGTGGATGGGACTCTTGTCTTTGGGGTGCCGACCGTGGGTTTTGGGATCCTGTCCAGGATTCTCAATCATCTTGAGTACGGCATCGCCTTTGCTGCTCTCGGTTTGGGGGCCTGGTACGTCGGCCTAGCAGCGCTGGGCCTGCGCAAGCAGGTGCAGCAAGCCGAGAGCCTTGACCCTAGTTCCGCAAGTGTGCGGGGTTTGCGCGCGGCATTGGTGTCGTATGTGGCACTCGGCGCAGGCTTTGCGAGCCTGGCGATTCCCCTGGCCTTAGAGCCAAGATTGGCCGGGATTGCCTGGGCTATTGAGGGCGCTGCTTTGATCTGGCTCGGCATGCGAACCCATCAAGCACTGACTCGATTTGCGGGTGTGGCATTGCAAGTTTTTGGATTGCTGATCTTTTTCTCACGCGGCCTACCAGCTTTCGACGCTCGCCCGTTTTTAAATCCGTTTTGGCTGGGCGCGACGATGCTTGCGGTGTCGGGATATTGGTCAGGCTGGTTTTTCCATCGATGGAGGCCCGATCCCGCGGCCTTGCTTGGCGCTTCGCTCTTTGCAAAAAACTGGGCGCCACTAGAGGCCATCCTGGCACCCCTCTTTGCCCCGGTCGCTGCAGCCCTGGTGGTGTTCAGCAATACACTTGAACTTGATCACCTCGTCAAGGAAGGGCGATACGTTTTCGCATGTGTGTTGGCCTTATGGACGGCTCTCGCCGCGGTTCACGCCTACTTTGGGCGCAAGCTCGGCTGGGCCATGTTGCTCTGGATTTCACTCCTCTTGCTACCCACCGTTGCCGTGATGGACCTACATCAATGGATCGATTTGAAGGCAAGCTTCGCGGACTATCGCCTGCTGGTGTGGCCACTCAGCATGGTCGCCATGACCTGGATTCTTTACCAGCAGAGCCTTCTTGCGGAGCCTCAGGGACCTGGGTCCAGAACAGACCAAACGCATCAGGGCAGAAACTCCCGTCTTTGGGTTTTCGGGTTTTCGGTGCTGGTTTGGGTGGCATCAACTCTCGTCTTGCAATTCGCTCAATGGCAGACTTTGTTATTTGCGCAAGATCAAGCCTGGGGTATCGCTGCCGTGGGTGTGGTGTTGTCTATCTTGCTTGGGTTGATGTTGCGGCTTGATTGGTCGAAGCGGATCCGCGGCGACACGACGATGGGCGGCTTTCAACTAAGCAGTTTAAAAACCCAGGCGCCGATGGGTCTAGCCTGGTTGCTCGGCCTTTGGTTTGTATTTGCCTGTACCTCAGACTATGGTGGGTTGTCTATCAAACCCTTCCTGCCACTGCTCAATCCGGTCGATCTATCGGCCAGCTTGGCGCTGCTGAGCTTGGTTGCCTATAGCCGGTCTGAATCGTTTGCGAGGGTTCGAATCAAGGGCGAGCCCATCGCCCATCGTCATGTACAGATCGCACTTGCGGCGGCGGCCTTTTTATTGCTCAACACTTTACTGATGCGGGCCTTGAGCCACTACCTCGATCTGCCTTACCGCGTATCGGCCATGCTGGTTTCGTCCAATGCGCAAACCTCCTTCTCCTTATTGTGGGCGGTCACCGCCACGGCCATCATGTTCTTCTCGACCAAGCGGCTATGGCGTTCTGGGTGGTTGGTGGGGGCAGGACTGCTGGCTGTGGTGGTGATCAAGCTCTTTCTGATTGACCTTTCCGCCATTTCAGCCTTGACCCGTATCATCTCTTTCGTAGGTGTCGGCCTGTTGATGCTCTTGATTGGGTATCTATCACCCCTGCCACCCGCCGCTGAAAAGACTTCAGTCGTCCTTTAATTTCTCGCATGAAAATTGCGCCACCTCACCACGCCTCGCCTATGAAATTTCCACTTAACGGCCATGCCGCCTCCAGTATTGGCGTGTTCGCACTTTGCGCCCAGTTGTCTTCTGTGCATGCTTTGAATCGGGACGAATATGCACTCGAGGTGCCGGTGCGAACCACCGACAACCAAGCCTTAGTCTCGGTGGACTTGCCCTTCGAGCTGTACAGCGCGTCCCGTAAACCCGCGCTTGGTGATCTGCGCGTCGTCAATAGTGCCGGTGAGTCAGTGCCTTTTGCACTGGGCCTCGCCCCGGTCGAGACCACCCTTGGGGCCAGCAAGTCCCTGCCCCTAATGCCGTTCTTTGCCGCAAACTCTGCATCTGCGGCGAGCACAGACGGCGTCACCTTAACGAAGCTGGGAGACCAGCTGAGCTTGGTGATCAGTCCTAATGCGTCGAAAAGTGCACCGGGACAGGTGCTGAGGGCCTACTACGCTGACCTCCGAGAGTTGGCCGAAGGCGCAAAAGCTGCGCTCGTTCAATCACTCAATCTTAACCTTCAGGCGGGGGCCGATCTGAGCGCGGCCCTAATGGTCGAGGCGAGCGATGACTTGAAGACCTGGCGCACGGTCGCTCAGGCCGCCCCAGTGTTTCGTTTGAGCCGTAGTGGCCAAGTACTCAGCAATACCCTGATCGAATTCGCGCCAACGCCAATACGTTATCTTCGTTTGAGCTCCCCCAATGGTGTCGAGCCGATCGCCTTGATCGACGTCACGGTGAAACTTGCTAGCAAAATGGCCGCGCGACCCTTGCAATGGGTCGTGTTGGAAGGCGTTGCCGCACCAGCAATCAGCAAAGAGGCCAAGACTCCCAGAAACACCTTCGATTACGATGCAGGCGTAGGCTTGCCCATTACCCGTATCAATATGCATTTCGCCGACCCAAACACCCTTGCACCGGTGAAAGTCCTCGCACGACACGCGACGGATCAAGCCTGGGAAAACCTGCAAAGCGAAACCATGTATCGAATGAACCTAGCGACCGGGGAGGCGCGCAACGCCGACGCAACGCTGCGTTCCTCAAACGCCAACTATCGCTACTGGCAAGTGCAGATCGACGAACGTGCTGGGGAATTCGCCAGCAAAATCCCAAAATTACGTCTTGGTTTTGCACCCGCCCGGTTGGTGTTTACCGCGCGAGGGAGCGCGCCGTTTGCAGTTCTGATTGGTAATGCCCAGGCCGAACCGCTGGCCTTAAGCATGGATAGTTTAGTGCCGGGAAACCAGGAAGGCGCAGGAATGGGCAGTGCCCTCACGAGCCTCGACCTGACCCAAGCGCGGCGACGCGATGGCATGGGCCCCAAAGTGATCGATCACTCAGCAGAACAGCGCAAGCAGTGGATTCTCTGGGGCTTGTTGATCGCTGGCGTCGGCGCGCTGGCGGTGTTTGCATTGAAGTTGCTGAGAGAATCCAGCAAAGCGGTCTCGTAAAACCCGCTCGATTTTCGCGCCACCCTTTTAAACGCGGGGATTTTTCGATGGCCTCAACAATCTCAGTGTGGCCGTGTTGCTGGGCCGCGCTAAGCGCGCTATCCCCTAGGCACTGCACCGTGATCGCGGAGCAAAATACCGAGTTAGCCTTCATGCGTTGGATTGTATGCAGGATCGGTCAGCCACTTAGGCCTTCTTCGCGAACCCAGAACACCATCCCGCCGCCAAAACTGGCTTAGGCATGCGCGGGCAAGGCCCGGCCGCGATCCCGGGCGAGCCTTTAAAATTCGAGCAACTGCCACAGTTTTGGCCGACAGCGTAGGCAGGATACTTAGCGGCATCTACGGTGGCCGCATCTCGTCTATAACCCAAGGCTTCAGCCTTAGGATCTTTCTCATCGGTGACCGGACCGGCCATTGCCATGACGCGCGGAGCACTCAGTAAAGTGGTTAGCCCGACAGTAGAGTGAATGAGAAAAATACGGCGATCAGTTTTCATAAGGCTTTCACACGAACAGGCAAAACAAGAAAAATGACGAACTTAGCGCCGAGATCTATAGCAAGACTCAAGCAT
>JANLRI010000644.1:0-6065 GCA_031361565.1 Betaproteobacteria bacterium
GCCTAAATAGGCCTCTTCAAATCTCATCTTCCGGTTCTCCTGCATCAAGCGGGTCCGGCTTATGGGGTCGATTCTCATCGCTCCTCCACAAACCGGACACATTACTTGTTACAAACCGGACAACTCATTTGTTACTGACACTAAAAAAGATCGTACTTGACATTTTATACAGCACTGGATGAAAATACAGTTATTGGGATATTTCCAAGCATTCACCATTTAAGTATTCATGACATTCACCATGATCACCAGATAAGGCCACCATGACTGTTAAAGCCACCGTTCCCGCAAGTCTCGCGACAGCGACGCCAGCTTTCTCCACCCGTCCCCTCACCGAGCGTCAGCAAGAAATTCTGGAGTTGATCAAGCAGCATATCGCGAGAACCGGCTATCCACCCACTCGCGCCGAAATCGCTACCGAGCTCGGTTTCCGCTCTCCCAACGCCGCCGAGGAGCATCTCAAGGCTCTGGCCCGCAAAGGAGTGATCGAAATCATGGCAGGCGCCTCGCGTGGCATTCGGTTGGCGGAGCAAATGAGTATTCAAATGGGCGAGCAAGTGGGCAATGCCGTCAAGCTGGCGCTCAGCCTACCCCTCATTGGTCGAGTCGCTGCCGGTAGCCCCATCTTGGCGCAAGAGCATGTCGAAGCTCATTACGCGCTAGACCCCAGCCTGTTCAGCGCCTCACCCGATTATCTTTTGAAAGTGCGCGGTATGAGTATGCGCGACGCCGGCATTCTTGATGGCGACCTGCTCGCCATCAAGCAAGCCAACGATGCTCGCAACGGCCAAATCGTGGTCGCACGTTTAGGTGAAGACGTCACCGTGAAACGCTGGCGAAAAACTGGTACCAAGGTCGAGCTGATCGCCGAGAACCCCGATTTCAAAACGATTGTCCTCGATAGCCGAACTGATGAATTTTCGCTTGAAGGCATCGCCGTCGGTTTAGTGAGAGGTGGGAAAGGGCTGTAAGCCTTTTTACCACTATGGGGTAAGCGCTCTTACACACTTTATTTTTCAGAAAGGCATGCTGCAATGAGCGCATCCATCAAATTCGGCTACACCATCATCTACGTTCCCAAGGTCTCCGAATCACTGGCTTTTTTCGAGAAAGCCTTCGGCTTTAAAACGCGCTTCCTGCACGAATCAGGCGATTACGGCGAGCTCGATACCGGCGACACCGCTCTCGCCTTCGCCTCCCACACCTTAGGCTCCAGTCACTTTCCGCAAGGCTATGTCGAGGCTAGCGCCTCACGCAAACCCCTGGGCATGGAAGTGGCCTTCGTCTGTGAGCACCACGCCCAGGCCCATGCCAAAGCACTGGCCGCAGGAGCCAGCGAACTGAACCCTCCTGAGCTCATGCCCTGGGGGCAAAGCGTTTCCTATGTGCGCTGCCCCGATGGCACCTTGGTTGAGCTGTGCTCACCCATCAACGTTTAGGTCACGCCATGAGTGCATTACGAAAATCCGACGAATTGCTCAACAACATGAGTGGCCTGTGGCGTGCCGATCAACTCGGCCATAGCGCCGTGACCGCTCTGTCCAGTAGCTATCCCAAGCTCGACCGCGAACTGCCCGGTGCAGGCTGGCCTCTCGGTATGCTCACCGAACTCATTACCCGTGAAGCAGGCATCGGCGAGCTGCGCCTACTCGTGCCTCTCATCCGCCAACTCACTCGTGAGGGCAAGGTGGTCATTCTGCTCGCCCCACCCCACATTCCCTATGCCCCCGCCCTGGCCAGCTTTGGCATTGATCTCAAACATCTCATCATCATCCAAGCCCCTAATGCTGCCAACCGTCTGTGGGCCATTGAGCAAACCTTAAAGAGCGCCAGCTTCGGTGCCCTGCTGGCCTGGCTGCCGCAAGACAAAACCAAACCCGAGCACCTGCGCCGTATGCAGCTCGCAGCCCAAACAGCACAAGGTCCGGTCTTCCTGTTCCGCCAACTCGCCGCACAGTTCGAATCTTCGCCCGCACCGCTACGCCTATTGCTCCTCCCCAAACCCGATCAAAAACTCGCCGTGCAAGTGCTCAAGCGCCGCGGCCCCGTCTTGGCGATGCCCATCCTGCTCGACCTGCCGCAACCAATCCAAGCCATCAAGCTCAAACCCAGTTTGGTGAAGGACAACGAACATCCCGCCAAGCAAACTCAGCACGTGAGTGGATTGGCGACGGTGCATAGCGGGGCTGGGTTGGCTGTGGTGAGTTAAACCAAAAAGCAAGGATTCATCGTGAGCATTGCCAGAGTTTGATTGCGTAGTCGTGGATCGACAGATAGTATTTTTCATCAGCGACCCGCTGAAAGCGAATCTATGAAAAACAAAAATCCACTCAACGTATCCGTAAGGAGTCTTACCAAGATGCGCGGAAAGCCCGGCCCAAGCGATTGGTTGCGTAGCAACCTTTAGGCGCAGCCGTCGAGCTTGTGCGGGGATGGATAGCGCGCAAGCCGTGAGGCTTGCTCTGCCTCAATGGGGCGTTGCTTGCTGCTCGATGTACCTGCGCACGATATCGATGGGTGCGCCGTCACAGGATGCCACGAAGAATGCGGGCGACCAGAGTACGGGATTTCGATAGCGCTGAGCTATATCAATTCGCTCTTGCCTAAGCATCCGACTCGAAACGCTCTTGAGCGTTCGCACCAGCACCGAAAGGGTGGTTGTGGGCCGGTGTTGGATGAGCAGATGCACATGGTCGGCTTCGCCGTCCATTTCGATGAGCTGGGACTGAGCCGATTCGCAAAGACGCTCAAAGACACCTCGTAGGGTGGCGATGGCTTCGCCATCGAGCACTTTGCGCCGGTACTTCGTGCACAGGACGATGTGGGCGTGTAGGCTGAAGACACTATGAGAGCTGCGCTGCAAGGTTTGTATACTGTGCATGCATCCAGTATAATAGAAAGCATGAAAACCTTGCGCATTCGCATCCGGGATAAGCACGCGAGCCAGCTCGATGCGATGGCTCGCGAGGTGAACATGGTGTGGAACTTCGTGAACGAGCTCTCGGCTAAAAATACTCAGCGCACCGGCAAATTCTTTAGTGGTCGAGACCTCCACAAATACACCAATGGGGCAACCAAGGAGGGTTTGAAGATCCACTCTCAAACGGTACAAGCAATCTGCGATGAATATGCAACCAGGCGCCGCCAATTCAGAAAGCGCAAGCTTGCCTGGCGTGTGTCGCGTGGCAGCAAGAAGAGCTTGGGTTGGATTCCGTTTAAGGTGGGAGCAGTCCGGTACCACCTTGGGCAATTGAGGTATGCAGGGCTGTTTCTCGGGATGAGAGACAGTTATGGTCTTGGCGACTTTGAGCTTCGCTCTGGCAGCTTCAGCCAGGACTCGCGGGGTCGCTGGTACGTCAATGTGTGCGTTGAGACCAAGCCCAATGCAAAGATCGATGCCGTGGCCAGCTCGATCATTCATGGCGAGGTGCCAAGCGTCGGCATTGATCTCGGGCTCAAAGAGTTTGCTGCCTTCTCAGATGAGACCGGATCGGTCGAAGCGGAACGCTTCTACCGAGACATGGAACCCGCTCTAGCGATCGCTCAAAGAGCGGGCAAGAAAGCCAGAACAAAAGCGATCCATGCCAAGATCGCCAATCGCAGGAAGGATTCCATGCACAAACTCAGCACCGTTCTTGTGAAAAAGAACGGTGCGATCTTCGTTGGCAACGTGAACGCCTGCGGGCTTGCAAAGACCAAGATGGCCAAGTCCGTCTTGGATGCGGGCTGGAGTACGTTCAGAACCATGCTGCAGTACAAGTGCGATGACGCAGGCGTGTGGTTTGAGGAAATCAACGAAGCGTATTCGACCCAGACTTGCAGCGTGTGTAAAAGCCGCACAGGCCCCAAAGGCTTGGAAGGTCTTGGAATAAGAGGATGGACTTGCATCGAATGCGGCACCGAACACCACCGTGATCGAAATGCCGTCAAGAACATCCTCGCGGCGGGACATCGCCGTCTTGCAGAAGGAATCCCCGGCCTAGCTCGCTAGTCCGGGGTGGATGTCAAGTAATGGACTTTCGAACCGGCGCCTTCCTAGCATCAAGTACTGCCCATGCTTACGGAAGTTTTTCAGACGGTGCTGCGCGAGAACTTATGACGCCACCAGAGTCACCTAAGCGACCCGTAGGTTTCATTACTCGCGAAGAGAGTTCCAAGAGAACCTAAACCGAAATAAACCAACGGTTTAGCGATTCAATCCAAACATTGATCAACCTTTAGACGATGCCCTGCGCCCATCAACATGCTCTGGCTAGCCCTCTACTTCCCCCGTCTTTCCATCGAGTTGGTCGAACAGGCCTTCTTGATCGAAGAGCCGTGCCTTGCTAGCCCATCCACGAGCGAGGTGCAGACCGCAGTGGAACCGCCGCCTCTCGCCATCAGCAACACCACTCATATTCTCTCCAGCAATAAAACCGCAGCCACTCTAGGCGTGCAACCCGGCATCAAACGCGCCACCGCGCTGGCTCTGGCCCCTGATCTCAAACTCTTCACCCAAGACCCACGCCGCGAGCAACAGGCCTTAGACACCATTGCACTCACTGTCTTGCAATTCACACCTAATGTGAGCATGCAATATGAGGTGAGTTTAGAGGCTGCTCTCGGCCTCAAAGCACCTTCCAGTAACGATCAGAACACAAGGCCCGCCGGCTTACTCTTGGAGCTTGAAGCCAGTCTCTTGCTGTTTGGTGGGCGTGAGCGACTGCTGGCGCGTCTTCAAGCTTCACTTAATCCAGCCCCTTTCATGTTAAGACTAGCCCTGGCCCCCTACCCCAGCAGCGCCTGGCTCCTGGCACTCGCGAATTCGAGACAAGGCCCGGGAAAAGAAAACCCCATCGTCAGCGCCGAGCATGATGGCGAACTCAATTCCCGCCTCGCTCCGCTACCTTTAAGTCTGCTGAAAAGCTCTCGCCCCCACCTCGAGGTTTTAGAAACCATTGGTGCGCGCAGCATCAAAGATCTCGTCCAATTACCACGCGCAGGCCTGGCTCGTCGCTTCGGCAAAGCCCTACTCACCGAGCTCGACCAAGCCTTAGGCAAAAGCCCGGAACTGCGCCAGTTTTACGAAGCGCCGCTCGAGTTCAACCAAAAACTCGAACTGCTCTGGGATGTCGAAAACGCTCAGGCCTTACTTTTCGCTGCGCAACGCCTGATGCAGCAGCTTTGCCAGTGGCTGAGCTTACGTCATGCGGCGGTCAGTCAGCTAGAACTCCTCGCCGAGCATGAGGATCGCCCTGCCACTCGCTTTGAAATTCGACTCACCGAACCCAGTCGCGATGTGAACCGCTTGGTGAGCTTGCTACGCGAGCGCCTGAATGTGTCTCAGCTCAAGGCACCGGCCCATACCTTGCTCCTGAACTGCCAAGAGATCGTCGCCATGACTGCGCCGACGCAAGATCTTTTCCCTTTGCCTCAAACCGCTCGCGAAAGCCTGGGTCGTTTGGTGGAGCGCTTGCAGGTGCGCTTAGGGCGTGAGCAAGTGCAGCAGGTCCTGATGGCTCAGGACCATCGCCCAGAAGATGCCTATGAACTTCGGCCGCTTGGGGATTTCAAAAGCATCGGCAAGAAAAGCCCAGAAACCAAGGCTACCAAGAGCGCACTCGCCACAACCCTAGGCTCCAGGAGCCACTCCATCGGTAGAGCGGAGAGTGGCTTAACCGCTAGGAGCGTGGGTAAGCAATCAATGAGCGCGTCGATGGGTGAGTCCTTGCCCGCTCGCCTGCCCGGTCTACCCCGTCCACTATGGTTCTTCCCCAAACCGATATCCATCACCGAGCGTCAAAATCGCCCGTTCTACCAAAGCCAGTTGAACCTCCTCGCCGGCCCCGAACGTATCGAAAGCGGCTGGTGGGACAATCACTTGGTACAGCGCGATTACTTTATCGCGGAGGACGAACAAAACAATTTATACTGGCTTTACAGGCAACGCTTTCCTACGCCGGGATGGTTCATTCAAGGTCGCTTTGGTTAGCGGCCTCGAGTTGAAACAGCGCAATCCACTGCACAGCCCTGGTGCCGGAAAAACAAGCGGCAAGAGCCGCAATCAATTCAAGCAATTCAAGCAA
>JANLRI010000135.1:0-3497 GCA_031361565.1 Betaproteobacteria bacterium
GGTAGAAATCATGCGCCTGATCTTCCTCGCGCGACCACAGTAATTTCACTGGAGTATCGGGAAAATGCTTGGCAATCGCCACCGCTTGGTGAACATAGTCTTGGGTGCCGCCACGGCGACCAAAGCCACCGCCCAAGTCCATCTTGTAGACCTCGCATTTATCCAAGGGCAGGCCCGCCGCCTCCGAAAGTGCTGCATGCGAGGCTTCACCATTTTGCGTAGGCACCCAAACTTCGGCGCGATTGGCGCTCAGCTTGACGGTGCAATTCATGGGCTCCATGGTGGCGTGCGCCAGGAACGGTGTGCTGTAAGTCGCCTCAATCTTTTTAGCTGCGCTTGCGATCGCACCGCGAGCGTCTCCTTCATCACGCCCTGCAAAGTCGTCCTTGACGGTGCCGGGCATGGTCAGCCCTACTTTTAGATGCTCGGCAATGCTCGCACTTGAGACTTTGGCGTTGTTGCCTTCATCCCAAACAATCGGCAATTTATCGAGTGCATTTTTTGCCCGCCACCAGTTGTCGGCCACCACGGCAACCGTCGAGGCATTGACCTTAATGACCTTCTTGACGCCGCGCAGGCCCAGCACTTGACTCTCGTCGTAGCTCACTAGTTTGCCGCCAAACACCGGGCAATCCTTAATCGCCGCACTCAGCATTCCGGGCAGACGTAAGTCCGCCGCGAAAACCTTGGAGCCGTTGAGCTTGTCCTGGGTATCCAGGCGGCGCAAAGCACGGCCGGCAATGGTCCACTGGCGTGGATCCTTGAGCACAATCGACTTGGGATCGGGAGGTGTGAGCTTTGCGGCAGCCGCAGCCACCTTCCCGTAAGACGTCGTTTTACCGCTCGGCTTATGGGTGATGACGCCCTTTACCACCTCAAGCTCGGCGACCGGTACGGACCAGGCATTGGCCGCCGCCTGCATCAGCATAATGCGAGCCGCAGCACCGCCACGTCGAACATAATCTTGCGAAATACGAATGCCTCGGCTGCCCCCCGTAGAGAACTCTCCCCAGGCACGTTTACGGGCCAGGCTTTGCCCGGGAGTGGGGTCTTCAGTTCGCACCTTAGACCAGTCGCATTCCAATTCTTCGGCGACCAACTGGGCCAGACCCGTACGGGTGCCCTGTCCCATCTCGGAGCGCACAATCCTGATGACGCAGGTATCGTCAGGCTTCACCACCACCCAAATGTTGACCTCCGCATCGCCAGCGGCGACCGCCTGAGCCCGTGCATCGCCGACACCCAGCAACGCGGGTGCGAAATCAAAACCTAAGGCGAATCCTCCACCGGCTACTGCAGCCGATCCCAACAAAAATTCACGGCGATTTGTTTTCAACATGTGCTTTTTTACTGTCGTTGTTTTCATGTTGCCCACCTACGCTTGAGTCAATTGATTGGCGAGTTCTTGCACTCGAACATCGGAAGTCTTGATGGCTCCAGCCGCCAAGTGAATCGCCGCACGAATGCGCTGGTAGGTGCCACAACGGCAAATGTTGGTCATTGCCTCATCGATATCTTTGTCGCTGGGCTTGGGCGTGCTCTTTAACAAAGCGGCTGCTGCCATGATTTGACCGCTTTGGCAATAACCGCATTGCGGCACATCTACCCAGGCCCAAGCCTTTTGCACCACATGGCTACTATCACTGGACAAGCCTTCAATCGTCGTGATCTTGGCCCCCGTGAGCGCCGAGGCTGGAACTGAACAAGAGCGTAGTGGCACGCCGTCGGCATGCACTGTACAGGCGCCGCACTGGGCAATGCCGCAACCGAATTTAGTACCGGTCAGGCCGATCTCCTCGCGAAGCACCCATAGCAAAGGCATTTCCGGCTCAACGTCAACCGAAACCTCTTTGCCATTGATATTTAATTTAAACATTTGTTCACTCCTCAACACTCTTAGAAATTTGCAGAGAGCCAAGTTTGCAACGCTGGCCTCCAACTTTTGCAGACTATAACGCTTCTGGAATTGTGAGGATCTTGCTCCAACCAAAAATGGGCGAGAACACCCGTTGCGCGCAATTTCTTGCTCGAGTGTTTGGCTTGATGTTGAATTTAAATCAAATTCAGGACCTGCTGTCCGTGGGTATTCGATTGGATTCAAGCATAAGCTAAATGTCGTTTTACATGTGAGCAGTACTACGACCACCCCGCCTCATGTTCTAACATCTGATCAAGCGCTAGGGACGCACCGATTAAAGCGGGTGGCACAAGCGCGTTGATGACGAAGGTAGGAATGCCATGCAAATAATCCCGAAACCGACCCTTGCTCTCGAAGCGTTCTCGAAACGACGAACGCTCAAGGTCTTGAATCACGCGTGGCACGATGCCACCGCCAATAAAAACGCCTCCGCGCGCTCCTAAGGTTAGCGCTAAATCGCCAGAAACATCCCCAAGGAAGGAGAAAAATAAATCTAATGCGCGAATGCACTGTTGATCAGACCGATCTTGTGCAAACACTAAGATTTCCTCAGGAGTTAATTTTCTGTTTAGAGTTCCATGAATCTCACAAACCGCCTGGTAGAGGTTTGCTAAACCGGGACCCGACACCGCACGCTCTGCCGATGCATGACCAAATCGAGTTCGTAATCGGTTCACGACAGACCCTTCAAATTCTGTGGTCGATGCAAGCGTGACGTGACCGCCCTCTCCACTCAGCGCATGTATCGTCGTCCCTACTTGAATCAGGCCGGAAACTCCTAGTCCCGTCCCTGGGCCAATAACGGCGATGGGAGCACCACGAATCCGCAGGCCCGAGCCAATCTCTCGCACTTCAGTACGAGCCAATTCCGGCACAGACATGGCAAGAGCCGTAAAGTCGTTGAGGACCAAGAGCCGCCTAAGTGAAAGGGCCTTCTGAAGTAGCGAGATCGAGAATGACCAGTCAAGGTTGGTCATGCGAACCGTATCACCGTTCACTGGATTAGCGACTCCGAACGCACAGCCGACCGGATTCGCGGCACAGTGTTCAATTAAATATTGACGGATCAATGCTTCAAGACCATCGTAATCACGACAACGATAAGTGGCCAAATGGGTCAATCGCGAATCAGCATTCTCCTTCCAGGCAAAGCGAGCATTGGTACCTCCAATATCGCCAAGCAATCGCGGATAAAAGGTGTTTACCAAGCTCACTTGAATTTATAAAATGAATAAAAATACCGCAAACCAAACTGGCCTTGCGGTATCTAGGGTGAGTCCCCGTACTTCTGACAACAAGCCGAAGTTAGGGGCTGACAACGAGCATCGAAATATCAGGGGATAAAAGTCAAATCATCAAAGTAATAGGTACCGCCTCCGCCCGAGGCACCCGTCGTACCAAAGTTCGGGAACACCGAAGCCTTATTGTAAGTAAAAGCAAGGTTTAAAGCGGCTGTTCCAGAAGCCTGCAACCCAAAATTGAAGGTCAGAGTTTGCCAAGCACCTCCAACAGTGGTGAGAGCCTCGGTTTCGACCGTATGGGTATTGTTCAGAGCATCTTCCAGCTTCAAACGAATCGG
>JANLRI010000669.1:0-5474 GCA_031361565.1 Betaproteobacteria bacterium
TGCGCTGCGACTTAGGCATTGAAGCAATGCCTCAACCATGACCCACATCCCACAACCCTCATCGCCCCCGCTCCAACCGTCATCAGCCGCTGCTCCGATATCTATTCCTATTTCGGCGCCGCTTGCTCACCTGAAGGGCGCTCGCCCCAGTGCACCACGATGGTTTGATCAGGCCCTGGCGATGGCGCCCAGGCGGTCTCTATGCTCATTTCAAAACGCAAGCATCGAAACCTTGGCCTGGGGAACACCTGGTCGGCCCGGAGTGTTGCTGATGCACGGAAACTCTGCTCATGCCGATTGGTACAGCTACATCGCCCCGCTTCTAGCCAAAGACTATTACGTGGTGGCCCTATCATTTTCGGGTATGGGCGACTCGACCTGGCGCGAGCAGTACTCGGTGACCCAATGGGCTGATGAAGCGCTTGCCGTGGCAGAGTCCAGTGGCCTTTTTCACTCTGCCGTGAAACCAGCATTCGTGGGTCACTCCTTTGGGGGCTTTCCGGTGATGAACGCCGCCTTTCGCTTCGGCGAAAGATTGCGCCTTGCCGTGATCGCGGACACACCGATTCGCACCCGTGAGGAGCGCGGACAAAGATTGGATGAGCACCCGCGACGTGAATTCAAGCCGCACCGTATCTACGCCAGCGCTCAAGAAGCAATTGCTCGTTTTCGCCTTTTGCCTGCGCAAGCTTGTGAGAACTTGTATATTCTGGATCATATTGCGCGTACATCACTAAGACCCACGCCCCTAGAAGGCGGCGAAGGATCTGGGTGGACCTGGAAGTTCGACCCCTGCCTGTTTCGCAACTTCAAGATGGGAAAACCGGGTGCCGATTTGCTTCAGTCTCGCTGCCCAGTCGCGTGGCTCAATGGCGCTCGCTCAACCCTCATTGACGACAAAGTTCGCACCAATATTCAAACCTATTCCCCGCCGGGCACGTTAGTACTCGAAGTGCCTGACGCAGATCACCATTTGATGATTGATCAACCCTTGGCCTTCACCGAAGCCTTACGCGGTCTTCTGTGTCGGTATTAATCACTACTCGCCTTCTCCTAGTGCGTCCCTCCTTCGAAAACCTTTGTAGGATATTCCTTTTCGCCTCGGTCTTTTTAGCGACCACTGGCATCTCAAAGGCGTACGCTGAGGGCAACGCCACTTTGAAACTCGCCGCACCGTTCGAAGCCTTTAGGCGAGTCGGGATCCCACTTGCCGACGTCAGCCTTTATGCCGTGCCAGTCGAACAGGGCGAGCCTGTCATTGCTCACAACGCCGAAAGCCCCTTTGTTTTAGCTTCAACGGCAAAATTGCTAACAGCCATGGCAGCCCTGGACATTCTCGGTTCGAGCTATCGCTGGCGAACGACGGCCTTTCTCAACGGGCAATTTGTCGACGGAGTTTTGACCGGAGACCTGTTAATCGTCGGCGGCGGTGATCCGATGTTGAGTAGCGACAAGTTGGTTTCTTGGTTCCAGCTGATGCAAAAACGTGGACTTAAGCAAATTGTTGGCAATATTGTTCTTGACCGCCGCCAATTTGCTTTCGTGGAGGGCGACCATCTCAATACGCCCCTACCTGCCTGGCATAACCCCCATCACGCCCAGCCCGACGCTTTGGTGATCGATGAGGGCGTGGTCAAGGTGAATATCGGCCCCGGTCCACAAGGAAAAACCATCCTGCTCGAACCGGCTATCGAGGGTATCGAAATCGTTGATCAGACCAAGACCCTCGCAAAATGTAGTGCTGTGCGGAAAACTGTAGAGATTGAATTCGACGAATCCAGTCAGAATCATAAGCTCGTCGTCAACGGTGAATGGGCGCAGGATTGTCCGACCTACAGGCTGGCAACCTCGCCCTGGGATCACACTGAATTTTCTCGGGCTGCCATCTTGGCGGCATGGCTTAAGGCGGGCGGCAAACTTTCGGGCGGAGTTGTCGAGGCTCCACCGCCCGCCAAGCCTGTGAAAAGCCGGCGTCCCATAAAAGCAGCGAAGACCCCGAAGCCACGTAAACCCTTTTTGGTGCTCGAGTCAAAACCACTCGTTGAATCGGTGCGCGAAACGAATAAGTGGAGCAATAATTTGATCAGTAGGCATTTGCTGCTGTCCCTGAGCAAGGGCTTTCCGCGCGAAGTTGCAACGCTTAAAAATGCGCAGCAAGTACTGGCCCAGTGGCTGCTCCAAAAAGGCATTACGGCTGAGGATGTCACCCTGGAAAATGGATCGGGCTTATCCCGCAATGAACGCGCCAAAGCGCGCACGTTCGCGGTGCTTTTGAAAGAAGCATGGAGCGCAAAGTATCACAAAGACTTCACAGACAGCTTTCCAATTGTAGGCGTAGACGGTACCATGAGCGGCCGTTTGAAGCGCTCGCTAGCCACCGGTAAAGCCTTGATCAAGACCGGCACGCTGAACGATGTTCGCTCGGTAGCAGGCTATGTAACCACCAAAGACAATAAAACCTATGTCATGGTGGCCATCGTGAATCATGCCCATGCAAGTCGCGCGGTACCAGCCCTGGATGCCTTCATTGAATGGCTACAGGCAACCCCTTAGGAGGCTGGGCGGTAGGTGTATCAAATCTTCGGGCACGTCAATATCATGAAGCTCAGGAAAAACCTCGAAGCGCCAGTGAAGGGCTTGAAACCTTGCAATCGTCTCTCGCAAGACCGTGCTCGTACTCCAAGCAATGCCGGCAAAGACTGAGGCGTCGTAGCGAGTCATTCCGATCGCTGGATAACCACCATCCGAAGCAGCGGCGATAACGGCGTCGGTACTCTGCATGGCGAGTGCCATTGCGCGCAGATAACGAGCGTCGCAAGCTGGACAATCGGTTCCGATCAGCAACACAGCCTCTCCAGCCGTAACGGTTCGAGCACAGGCGCGAGCCATGCGCGCACCAAGATCGCCATCGCCTTGATCCGTAACACAAAACTCCACCGGAATACTCAATGTGCTCCAGATGGGATGCGCATAGGGGGACACGCATAGCTCAACCGGGCCGAGATCTGCTTCGGCGACTTTTGCCAAAGTATGATCGAGCATACGCCGAGCCAAAGCTGCCGCACCGAGCGCCCCCAGCGCCGGAATCATCCTGGTTTTAGCGGCCCCGGGGAGAGGCGCCTTGGCGAAAATGATCGTACGCACGGGGCGCTGCGACGGAGGAATTTTCAAGTGTCTTAGCGCTGATAACGTTTGGCAAGTTTGGCAGGATCGGCACCGAAGAAATACGCCGAGCGCAGGCCCCACATCAGGAAAATAGTGCTCCATACACCCTTGGCTTCCCAACGCCGACCGGAGGTAGTCACTTTGTCGTACAGACATATCGGACGGCTTTTATTCTTGATGCGTTTCGAGAATTCGATGTCTTCCATCAAGGCTTGTTGAGGAAACCCACCGATCATTTGAAACACTTGTCGACGCACGAAAATAGCCTGATCGCCGGTAGCAATACCCGTCCATGCCGAACGAATATTCATCATCATCGCAATCACTTTGAGCAGCCTCGCGGTTCCAGTAATGCGAACATTAAAGCGCCCCCATTGGCGAAGATCGTCTTCAAGGGCTTTAAAAATAATTTGATCTGCTAAATCGGGCAATTGAGTGTCGGCATGCAAAAAAAGAAGTATTTCTCCCTTTGCAGCCTGCGCACCTACATTCATTTGTGCTGCACGACCTCGCTCCGCGATTAGGACTTTGAACCCGGCACTGCGGGCAATCGCCACCGTATCGTCCTGACTTCCTCCGTCCACCAAAAGTACTTCACAAGCACGCTGCTGGTAGCCCAGCAACTGACTGAGAATCACCGGCAGATGAGCAGCCTCATTCAGAACCGGAACGATAATAGACAGCCCTACCACAGCGAATACGCTCCTCGGGAGCGCCGTGTCAGGTTAGTTAAGGGCACCGCCACAACTCGAGCCGGAACCTGCCGTACATCCGAAGCAATGATCAGCTACGCGAATGTCTTGTCCCTGAGGGTCAGATTGAAGCAGATCTTTCAAGTGAGGACGTCCGCGCCCCGGATTCAGGATTGGGGCAGGAAGCGCTAGCTGTTGATTGAAATCGCAGTCGTACAAATAGCCCTGCCAATCCACACTTAACAGGCTCTTACACATCACTTGCGGTAAGGTCGACTCGTTGTAGTTGGCTTTGAGTAAATCCATATAGGGCTTGAACTGCCCTTTCGAAACCAAGGTGGATCCGAATCTTTGGATAGGCATATTGGCGAGCGCAAAAAGCTCATTAAACTCAATGCCAAAGTGCTCGCTGAGTTCGCGTTTGTAATCGGCCTGGAGCTTATCTTGCGCAGGGGGCAAAACAGCACCCTGCGGGTTGTAAACAAGGTTTAAAACCAGTCCCGTACCTGCTTTGCCATAACCGAGGGCGTTAAGCTTTTGAAGCGCCGCAATACTCTTATCAAAAACGCCAGTACCGCGCTGACGGTCCACGTTCTCAAGGGAGTAACAAGGCAAAGAGGCCACGACTTCTACCCGGTGCTCAGCCAAAAACTCGGCGAGTGTTTCCTGCCCCGGCTCAAAGAGAATAGTAAGGTTGCAGCGGTCAATCACTTTGACACCGATTGCGCTCGCCGCCTTGATCAAATCCCGAAAGCCTTCATGCAATTCGGGCGCGCCGCCGGTGAGATCCAAGGTGCTGATGCCGCGTGCTTTTAACACGCTTGGAATCAACGCGAGCGTCTCGGCATCCATCATTTCGGTGCGATTGGGGCCCGCATTGACGTGACAATGAAGGCAAGACTGATTGCACTTGTAGCCGATATTAACTTGCAAGGTGGTCAGACGCCCTCGTTGGAGGGCTGGAAAATTACTCACTTGCAGAAGCGGTAGGGTTGCGTGCACGTATTTTCTCTTTCTTACTTAGCGTATTCTTAGCTGAAACTTGGTTGACTGTCGGCGCAATTTCCAGACGAACCCAGGTACGGTTGGCTGAAACAGAACCCAAGGAGCATTGTAGTCGAGCCTGTACGATCCAACTTACGAAGCGTCGCTAATGCGGCACTACCCTCCTGCTTTTCAAGCTCACTTTCATGGCTCAAACCACAACAATCGAACATTTTCCCAAGCAAATCCTTACTCTTGATGATCTCAAGTCGCTTGAGCTGATCTCGAAAAAACATGTCCTACCCTTCGCCAATGGACAACTCGTATTTAGGTCCTGGGGACAAGGCAAACCAGTATTGTTACTCCATGGTGGCTCGGGTAGTTGGAACCATTGGGTGCGCAATATCCGGGCCTTGGTCGCAAATGGCCGTGAGGTTTTGATTCCCGACATGCCTGGTTTCGGAGACTCCACGGCCCCTTTAACGGGACAGGATGCGGACGTTTTGCCCGCCCCCCTGGAGAGTGCCCTTGATCAACTGATTGGAGAGCGGGCCATCGATCTTGTCGGCTTTTCGTTTGGCAGCATGGTGGCCGCCTTGATCGCCCAGCGCCGACCGCAACAGGTCAATAAGC
>JANLRI010000672.1:0-2227 GCA_031361565.1 Betaproteobacteria bacterium
CGCAGCTACGCGGTAATCGGGTGGTGCGTTCGATTCAGTCCAACGGCGTCGTGGCCTTCGGCGATCAAGTTGACGCCGGCGCCAAAGAGGTGAAGACGATTCAATACATGTCCTATTCCTCCCCAGAGTCGCTACGCAAAGCGCAACAGGAGCGGGATTACTGGCTGCGTCAGTCCGAGGCTTTACGTCAGCGCCAGGCTGCCCGTGATCGTGAGCTGGAGTCTGTACGACAATCTCGCCAGCAGGAGGCGGCGTTAGCACTCTTGGCCCAGGCGCAAGCGGAAAATTATTACCTCTGGCGTCCGGCCGTTGGTTTGAGGAATTTTCCCCCGACCCAAATCTCCGGCGTTGCTCCGGTCTATGTGGGCTCGCCTGGATTAGCCGGCACAGCGGGCGGATTTCTAAGCAGTGGATTTGCCGGTAGACGCTAGATTAGGGTCTGAATCCTCGGTTAAAAAACGAGTTTAATTGAGCTTCATGATCCTCTGAAAGGCGCTGTTCTCAAAAGCTTGCTATAATTTACGGTTTACTTCATTCCTCGAAGAGTACCGAAATGGTTGTGATTCGCTTTACTCGTGGTGGTGCCAAAGGCCGCCCGTTTTACTACATCGTAGCCACCGACAAGCAAAACCGTCGTGATGGTCGTTTTATTGAGCGCTTGGGTTTCTATAACCCAATCGCCAACGGCAAAGAACAGGCTTGTTCAATCGCCATGGATCGTTTGAACCATTGGCGTACCAACGGCGCAGAAATGTCGCCTGCAGTTGAGCGTCTCGTGCGCTTAGAGCTGAAAAAAGCTGCTTGATAAATCTTCCTGGCTAAGTTGCGTGTTTCGGCGGCCATATTAGGCAGCTTTCAACATGAGGCGATCAGGTGAAACCAGACAATCTTCTTGAGCTTGGGCGTATCGTTGATGCGTACGGACTGAAGGGTTGGGTCAAGGTAAATCCGAGTTCTACGGACAGCGTCTTAGTCAAGCTCAAAACTTGGTGGCTGGAACAACCTGAGGGTCAGTTCCGACCTATTGAAGTGTCTAAGCCTCGGCTACACGGGTCTACCGTTGTAGCCCTGCCTATGGGCTTTGATGATCGCAATCAAGCAGAGGCGCTGAAAGGTGCCCGGGTTTGGGCCTCGCGATCCGAATTTCCGAAACCTCCGACGGACGAATTTTACTGGGTGGACCTAGTGGGTTGTGACGTCCTGGATCCGGATGGGCAGTTGCTCGGCCGGGTCGTGGGCTTGCAAGATCACGGCGCGCACCCCATTCTGGAAATTCAACAAGGTGAGGCGGGCCAGGTGGAGAGTCAGGTGGCGGGAGAATCGAAACTCCTGCCCTTTGTGTCCAGCATCGTCAATAAAGTTGATTTGGCGGCTCGCCAGATTCATGTCGAGTGGCGTGCCGACTTTTTTGAGTGAGATCTCGCTTGCGCGAGATTTCGATGCAATGCTTGCTCGGGTTCTGATGAATTTCCGGGTTTCCTAAGCGAGCACTTTAAGCCAGTGGCGATGCATTTTGACTTAGTCAGTATCTTTCCTGAGATGTTCTCGGTGCTGAGCGAGCACGGTATTACGTCGCGCGGCTACAAGCAGGGGCGTTGGACGAGTCGCGCCTGGAATCCAAGAGATTTCACCGAAGATAACTACCGGCGAATTGATGATCGACCCTATGGTGGCGGGCCGGGCATGGTGATGATGCCCGGGCCAATCAGCCTCTGCCTTGATGCGATCCAAGCCAGTGCGCTGCCTGGGCTCCAAGCGGTCGCTTCGCCGGTGTCCGCGCCAGTGCCGGTGTCGGCGCCGATGCCAGTGGCAGTGCCGATGATCTTAATGTCGCCGCAGGGGCGTACTCTCAATCAAGCGCTTTTGTTGGAGCTTATTCAGCAGCCGCGTCTGTGCTTGATTGCAGGGCGCTACGAGGCTCTTGATCAAAGGCTGATTGATCGTCGCGTGAGCATGGAGGTGTCGGTCGGGGATTTCGTTGTCTCAGGAGGTGAACTACCCGCGATGATGCTGATGGATGCCCTGATCCGGCGAATCCCTGGGGTGGTAAATGACGGAGATTCCATCCTTCAGGACTCCTTTGAGGATGGTCTGTTGGATTGTCCGCATTACACTCGGCCAGAAGTCTTTGAGGGTGAGCAAGTGCCCGAGGTGTTGTTATCCGGTCATCACCTCAATATTGAGCGCTGGCGCAGGGACCAAAAGCTCAAGGTAAGCTGGGAAAGAC
>JANLRI010000680.1:0-3723 GCA_031361565.1 Betaproteobacteria bacterium
CCTTCGCTCAAGAAGGCGCGCACCGACCTGACTCAGTTGCTTGCTCAAATCGAGAATCCAGGTCTTCATGGCAATCATTCGACTGCCAAAATTGTCACACTTTCTAGGCCAAGTTTGTTGGTTCGCAAGTGATGGTCATCACAAAGCCCTCATTCTTTTGAAAGCGCGGAGGCGATACTTTCGCTAGACTCCCGGGATGGTGAAAGAGATTAGTTCTGAACTGCATGTCCGTGATGCGCTTCGGCTTCATATTAGAGAGTGGCTACCCGAGGGGATAGCCTCTCGGGCGCAATGTCGTGCCGGGGTGATGATGATTCATGGCCTGGGCGAACATAGCGGGCGCTACGCAGCATTGGCGGATTGGTTTACTCGGCGAGGTTTCGCCGTTTTGGCCTATGATCAGCGTGGCCACGGAAAGTCCGGTGGGGAGAAGGGCGATATGCTGCGCCCAAGCGATTATGTATCCCACGGTCTTGAGGTGCTAATGCACTTCAAAAACGCGCTTGGCCAAAGGCCTTTCCTCTTGGGACATAGTCTTGGTGGTACGGTTGCGGCCTCAATGGTCATTGAGCGTCAGGCGCCGGTGGCGGGGTTGATTCTTTCCTCGCCTGCGTTGGACCCTGGTCTGAGCCGTTGGCAACTTACGATGCTCTCTTTCATGGAGAAGATGGCACCAAGAACGGCCATCTCGAATGGCCTGAAATTGAAATTCCTTTCACATGATCCTGAGATCGTGAAGGCCTATCGGGCCGACCCATTGGTGCATGATCGAGTGACGACGGCGCCAGTGCGCTGGCTGATTGATACCTGCGAGCGCCTGTCTGTACCCAACCGCCCCTTAATGGCACCGACCTTACTTATGGCGGCGCAGGATGATCGCTTGGTAAACCCTCAGGGTAGTGACAGCTTCGCCAGGCACTATGCCGAAGCGGAGATGACCTACCACCCGCTAAAAGGTTACTACCACGAGATTTTCAATGAAGACACTGCGCGACGAGAAAAGGTACTGGCCTTGCTCGCCACTTGGTTGGCCAAATACGTACCCTAGAGATTCGACGCGCAAGGTGCAGTTTTTTTCTTAACGGAGTTTGCCAAAACTCATCGTACGTCCGGTCCCGGCACTACGACTTGGAGGGCTTCCACCCGCTGGCCGAGTACCCGTGAGCGCGGGCCGATTCTGGTTTCCGTTGGCTGGCCTTGGCGCGAAATTTTGCGCTGGGGCCGGACTTGCCGCATGACCACTTGAGCGTGCAGGCGCAGCTCCTGCGCCATATCCGCTACCCGAAGAAGTACCTCGAGCTGGGCTATGTGCTGGGCGGGGACCTGCTCTTTGGGCGTCGGGTCGCGGCGAGTGCTTGGTGGAGTCGCGTCCGCTTGAGTCACCACGTCCAGAACCATTTCGATTTTGACCGCCATGGTTCTGCCCACCACGGCCATGCACAACCTTCGGCGGAGCGACCCAGCCGCGCGGCTTGGGGGCGCCCCACAAAGTTTGGCGGCCGGTGCTCACCGGCTCGGCAGGAACCGTCATGTCAGCCTCGAAGCCTGGGATGACTTCGCGGGTGAGTTGTTGTTTTGTAAGTCGTTCAATATCCGACAAGAAGTTGGTCTCATCCACTGTCACCAGCGAAACGGCATGTCCAAGTGCACCCGCGCGGCCGGTTCGACCGATGCGGTGCACATAGTCTTCGGGCACATTAGGAAGATCGTAGTTCACGACGTACGGAAGCTGATCGATATCAATGCCACGGGCAGCAATATCGGTCGCTACCAAGGCTCGCAAAGAACCTGCTTTGAAATCGGCAAGTGCCTTGGTGCGGGCGCCTTGGCTCTTGTTGCCGTGAATGGCCATGGCCGTGATGCCGACATCAGTCAGTTGATCAGCCAAGCGATTGGCGCCGAACTTAGTACGGGTAAAGACCAGGACTTGCTTCCAGTCGCCTTCGCTAATTAACTTGCTGAGCAAAGCCCGCTTTTTGTCGCGATCCACAAAGTGAATTTTCTGGCTAATGGTTTGAGCCGTGGTGTTACGGCGAGCCACTTCAATCAGTTGCGGTTCATCGAGCAAGCGATCCGCGAGCGCCTTGATGTCATCGGAGAAAGTCGCCGAATACAAGAGGTTCTGGCGACGCACACCGTTGGGGTTGGCTGGCAGGATGGCCAAAACTTTCTTGATGTCGTGCACAAAACCCATGTCCAGCATGCGGTCTGCTTCGTCCAAAACGAAGATCTCGACTTGCGATAAGTCGCAAGCGCGTTGCTGGTGAAGGTCGAGCAAACGGCCAGGCGTAGCCACCAGAATGTCAACACCTTTACGCAGTGCCTGCACTTGCGGATTTTGACCGACACCCCCGAAGATGACGGTGCTCTTGATAGGTAGATATTTACCATAAGTCTTCACGCTTTGTTCGACCTGTGCAGCAAGCTCGCGTGTAGGGGTAAGTATTAGAGTACGAATAGGGCGGTTGCCCCGGATGAGCGCGGCAGGTCGATCCGTCAGACGCTGCAAGATGGGGAGAGTGAATCCGGCGGTTTTACCGGTTCCAGTTTGTGCTCCGGCTAAAAGATCGCGGCCGCTCATGACGGCAGGAATAGCTTGGAGCTGAATGGGGGTGGGCGTGGTGTAACCGGCATCTGCGATAGCGCGCAAAATCGGCTGGCTTAGGCCTAGCGTTTCAAAAGACATTAAGGGAAATCAACTTACAAAAATACGGGAGACCCGCAGCCGCCCCGCTGCTTCTAGGCCGATACACGATTCCAAAAAGAAAAGTGTTTTCCGGTAAGGAGCTTCAGTCAGGGGGGTAAGACAAGTGGTTTGTCGCGAAGCGACACAAAGACGGTTGCGAAGAGACTGATACAAAGCAACGAAGGCATTGTAGCATCCACAGCACTGTTTTACTGAGTGGCGGTCGCGTGATTAGAGTAAACGGTCGGTAGCGGCTGCTCAAAGACCCCAAAATAGAAAAAGGGCAGATCACTCTGCCCCTTTTCAAATCTCAGATAAATGTGATTACTTCTTCTTAGCTTTCTTCGACATTTTCTTTTTGCCGTTGCTGCCGACTTTACGCACCTCAAGTTTCGCGTCGATGACGCCAGCCTTGGTCATGCCGAGCTTACGAGCGGCAGCGGTGGTCACGTCTGCAATTCGGTCTGGTGTGCTGGGGCCGCGATCTGTCACTTTAACAATGACAGATTTTTTGTTTTTGAGGTTCGTGACTTTAACCATTGTGCCGCAAGGAATGGACTTCGAAGCCATCGTCATTGCATTCGCATTGAAGGTCACGCCGCAGGCTGTTTTGCGACCATTAAATTTACGTCCGTAGTGGGCAATTTTGCCTTCCATGGCACCCGCCGCAACTGGCGCTGCTACGGGTTTCTTTTCGGCTGCAGCGGCCGGTGCGGCTGCGGGAGCGGCAGGTGCCGCAGGAGAAACTGTTGGTGCTGGGGTTGCTGGAGCAGGAGCTACTGGGGCAGTCGCTGGGGCTGCGGGGGCGGGGGCTTGTGCCAAAGCATTGACACTCAGGGCGATACCAAGAATCAGACTAGAAATTCCTACAAAAGACGACTTCATTTCAACAACACTCCATGGATAAAAAAACGATGCGCAATCAAAATTGCGACAAAAAAAATCTGTGTGCGTTTGTAGACGCGGGCGCATTGTATCCGACCGCCGCCGTTAGGGGAGTTCCCAAATCTCAACCCCTGTAGACGGGCGCACCTAAG
>JANLRI010000707.1:0-6250 GCA_031361565.1 Betaproteobacteria bacterium
ATGTTGACGGCATCGGTACTGCTTATCATCGCCATGTCCAATTCTTTCGCATGGCTTCTGACCATTGAAGGTGTCCCGCAGGCCATGGCGGATTGGCTCATCGCCATGAAGCTCTCGCCATGGATGTTCCTGGTGGTCGTGAACTTGTTCCTATTGATCTTCGGCATCTTCATGGAGCCACTACCTGGGGTGATGGTCCTGGTTCCCATTTTGGCGCCAGTCGCCTTCAAGCTCGGTGTTGATCCGATCCACTTCTCAATGATCGTGATCTATAACCTGACCTTAGGGATGATCACTCCTCCAGTTGGTGGCCTGCTGTTTGTCACTTCGAACGTCTCCAAAGTGCCACTTTCGGCTTTGGTTCGAGAGCTAAAGCCGTTTCTTTGGGCGCATGGCGTAGTGTTAATCATTTTGACTTTTGTGCCTGCTTTGAGTACTTGGTTGCCCCGAGTGCTGGGCTTCAAATAAGCCTGCGATTTTCTAAAATCCCGGTCCATGCTTTTATTGCGCCCGAGCATCTTGCTCATAACCAATGTAGTCCGGAAACATATCCTTGGCAGGCTGGACATCTTTCAAGACTTCACGGGCGACGGTCACTTTGTGGACCTCGGTGGGCCCGTCCGCGAGGCCCACGTGGAAGGAGTCGATCACCCATTCGGCAAAGGGCATTTCGTGTGAGATTCCCAACGATCCGTGAATGTGCAAAGCGCGCGCAGAAATGTCGTGCAGCAACTTGGGCATGATCGATTTGAAGGCGGCGACATTTTTGCGAAGCGCCTTCCAGTCATGACCTTGATCGGCAAGCCAGGCAGTCTCCAGGACGAGCAGGCGAAATTGGCGTAGCTCGACCCAGGAGTCGGCAATTTTTTCTTGCACCATTTGCTTTTGGGAGAGCTGTTCGCCCTTGGTAAAACTAGACACGGCGCGCTCACCCAGCATATTGTCGATTGGCACACGGACATTGGTCCAGCGCAAATGCGCATGGGTATGTTCAGGTTCACCATAAAAACCGTGATTGCGGATGATCTCGATACCTGGTGTGTCGGCGGGAACTATGAACATGGACATGCGGCGATAAGCCGATGCGTCTGGATCGGTGACGGCCATGATGATGAAAAAGCCCGCGAATTTCGCGTTTGAGGCGAACCATTTTTCGCCATTGATCACCCAATGCTCTCCATCAAGCTCGGCCTTGGTTTTCAATACCAAGGGATCAGCACCGCCTTGCGGCTCGGTCATGACAAAACAGGACACCATTTGGTTGCTTCATCAAGGCGAGTTTAAGTTGACCATAGCTTTTTCCGCCCAACGTTGGACCGAGATGGCAGGCCCACAGCCCGCGATCCCTCACCTGCTGTTGCAAGGGTCGAACAAGCTTGATGAAGTTCGGGGCATGGATGTCCCATTGGCTGCCCAAAAGCCGGTCGAGAGGCTCGACTTCCTCTCAGGGAGTTTTAGGTTGACAGAGATGGCTGCGCACGAATTGCTTAGACGATCCGCCTTTAAGCGTCAAAACGGGCGTAGCCCTAAACCCGCTCGAAAGCGGTTCTTAACGTAGCTGCCGTCGCGCGACGGCAGGGCGCGGGGCACCTCATCGCTCTTGATGAATACTTGTGCAAACAGCATGCCTTGTCGCCTATTGATTGCAGCCACTAACGAGGCGCACTCATCGATTGAATGGAGTTTGCGTGAATCTTCAATGCCGCACCCTTTCGCGACCAGAGTTAGATCCGTACCCAGGCTGCTATGACTACGTTGCATGCCGGTCTCCCCAAAATGGCCATTGTCGAGCACGACGATGGAGAGGTTGTTGGGGTGCTGCGCGGCGGCCGTTGCCAAGCTGCCGATGCCCATCAATTGCTCTCCGTCGCCCGTGATGACCAACACAGGGCGTTGCGGCTGGGCCAACGCTAGGCCTAAGGCGAGAGGGGTGGCGCCACCCATGGCGCCCCACAGGTAAAAGTAACGCTCACTATCGCCCGAGGCAAAGACATCATAGGTAGGTGAGCCCAGACCGGTCACGACCAGAGCTTGCGGGCAAGCCTGAAGGAGTTGCGCGACAAAGGCGCGACGGTCAATGCGGGCCGCCTGGCTGGTCAGGTCTTGACCGATCGCATCTTGGTTCATTGTTTTACCCATTTTTTACGCCCAATCAATTGTTGCGAGAGCAGCACCGCCACTCTTTGCCCAGCCTCGAAGGCCGCGTCTAAGGCGGCACCGACCAGGTCCTCCACTTCTTCGGGAGTACTGGCGCGCAGCACTTTGACCCCCATCAATTCGAGCGCGGCCTGAGTGGCCTCGCCCATCGGGCATTGCCAGGGATTGAACTCGGCGTACTCGCCCCGCATGGTCACCAGGGTCAGGAAAGGAAACTGACAGGTGTGTAGAAGCGAGAGCATGTTGACGCAATTGCCGACACCGCTGCTTTGCATCAACAAGACAGCCCGCTCGCCACCTAGCCAGGCGCCCGCGGCGAGGGCCACGCCTTCCTCTTCGGTGGTCAGAACAATGTCGCGCATGTCGGCATCGGCCTGCACGCGCCGGATGACATGAGCATGGCCCGCGTCGGGCACATAGGCCACTTGTTTTACGCCACCTTGTTTGAGAATGGCGAAAATTTTCTCTTGCCAGTTTTGTGCCGAGTTGGCCGTCGGCTCTTGCGTCGTGCTCATGCACTGTGTCCCGTATTCGTGGTTGTCAATAAATGGTTCTTGAGTTGAATGACACCCGAGCAGAAAAGATCTTGCTCAGGGACTTCGCCGCAGGCTGGAGTTGACCTGATTTTTGAATCATAGTTCGCTAGATCCCGGCGCAAGCATTAAGATCATAGGGAACGGACCACAGGCCTGACGTCGGGGCCTGATCGAGTACGCCGAGGTGTTGAAAAAGGATCGTATGATGGAAATGATTGGTTTCATTGGGCTCGGGCGCATGGGTAAGCCCATGGCCTCGAATATGCTCAAAAAAGACTTCAAACTGATGGTCATGGATGTCAATCCGGCACCGGTCAGTGAGTTGGTGAGCTTGGGAGCCCAGGCGGGAGAGAGCGTTGCGGCCATAGCACGCCAATGCAAGGTGGTGATCACCATGCTGCCTTCCTCGGTCGAGGTCGAGCAGGTTGCACTGGGTGTGCATGGAGTATTCGCCCACGCGGCCAAGGGCAGCCTACTGATGGACATGAGCACCATCGACCCTCTGGCCACGGATCGCCTGCACGCAGCCGCCTTGCAACATGGTCTGACCATGATTGACGCGCCCGTCGGCCGACTGGCCGAGCATGCTGATCGCGGCGAGTGCCTGTTTATGGTGGGAGCGAGCGATGCCGACTACGCGCGGGTGAAACCCATGCTGGATGCCATGGGCAACACGGTTTTCCACTGCGGCTCGGTGGGCACCGGAGGCCGTACCAAGCTGGTCAATAATTTTGTGGCGATTACCCTTACTCAGGTCAATGCCGAAGCGCTTGCCCTCTCGCAACGCTTCGGGCTTGATTTAAGGCAGACGCTAGCAGTGCTGCTCGGCACCTCGGCCAACAACGGTCAGTTAAAGATGAACTTCCCGAATAAGGTCTTGGCCGGAGACACCACGCCAGGCTTCACCATTGATTTGGCTCATAAAGACCTGAGCCTGATCTTGGGTGCGGCGCATGCGGTTAAGGTGCCGATGCCTGTGGCGTCGGCAGTGTTCGAGTCGTACAGTCTGGCCCGCGCCAATAACTACGGCGCGATCGATTTTTCCGGCATGGCCGACGTGCTATGCGACCTGGCCAAAATTGATCGGCCGCGCACCCCTAAAGGATGGAAGCCTGCTTGATAGTGGATAGTGGGTAGTGGGTAGTGGGTCGGCGAGGATTTGTGCTCAAAGATCGACGTATTGGAGTCGGCCAACCTCGATCCGCTTGGGTCAGTCAGTCAGGCCCGAGGTGCTGCAAGATCATTTGATTGACACTTGCGGCGCTCTCCCATTGTGGCCAATGGCCGGTTCTGGCGAGATACACAGTGCTTAGGCCGGGGATGGCGGCGAAGCTGGTCGCGCCCGCCACGGGGTTGATGCGGTCTTCCTGACCCCAAATTAAAAGGACAGGGTGAGGCAAGGTGACAAGCTTCGAGTCATTGCTGACCAATACTTCTCTTGGCGCTCTGCCTCGCGGTAAATTCAAGGGCGGGTTGCGCAGCACGGCGGGATCCCGGCTTGCACGTAGCCGCTCCCTGGCGAAGGCTGGCGTTATTTTGGACGGCTCGAAGACCAGATCACCTAGTAAGGCTTGCATTTTTTTCAACGTCGGGCCTTCGTCCTGGTAATAACTCAACATCAATTCCACCCCCTGGCTTGGGCCCTGGGTCGCCAAGGTATCGGCACCGCCCGGCGATAAGAGCACCAAACGCTCGAAGCGCTCAGGCAGCGACAGCGCAGCGTACAGGGCGGCCGTGCCGCCGAACGAGTTGCCCACTAAATGGGCCTTGCGGTAGGGTGGGCTTCAGCTCTCGCAAGTGCTTGAGTCGCCTGTCGGGCCTTTTCTAAGCTCCACAATTCAAACGATCTCGGGTTTTGGCGATTTAGACGGGGACGGTACAGTGGACATCTTGTATTCAGGCGGCGCTGTTGCTTTCGGCCGTAAAACAAGCTTCGACAAAATTTCTTCAATTCCTGCCATTTTGACAAAGGGAATAGTGAATGCTAGGAAGAGACAGGTTACGGACGAAAATCAGCTTTCAATGCCCAAAATTCGACTGTTCTCCCATTCAATTTGATTGAACTCGCCCTTCCGCACAGGCTTGGCCAAATTTCTATTTGACAAACCAGGATGGCCTCTGGCATAATCTAAGGCTCGCTTCGGAAGAAGTCAAAAAAGAGTTCCTTTACAGGATTCGGTTTCGGCTGCTTTTGAACAACCTTCGAAATTTTCTTCCCAGGTTTTAACCAAACACGGGACCAAAACTGACCGGCGTAGTTTGTAAGTCCTTGGTTTGCAAGGGTCAAATAAAGCTGATTAAGTTGGGACAAAAACAATGATTCAGATGCAGTCCGTCTTGGACGTAGCCGACAACACCGGCGCGCGTTCAGTTATGTGTATTAAGGTGTTGGGTGGGTCTAAGCGCCGCTATGCGGGTGTGGGTGACGTCATTAAGGTTTCCATCAAAGAAGCGCAGCCTCGCGGTCGCGTGAAAAAAGGTGAGGTCTACAACGCCGTGGTCGTGCGTACCCGTAAGGGTGTGCGTCGTGCCGATGGTTCGCTCATTAAGTTTGACGCGAATGCCGCCGTATTGCTCAATGCCAAGCTTGAGCCTATCGGTACCCGCATCTTCGGGCCTGTGACGCGTGAATTGCGTACTGAGCGCTTCATGAAGATTGTCTCGCTTGCACCGGAAGTGCTGTAAGGAGCTATTAGAGATGGAAAAGATTAAAAAGGGCGATGAGATTATCGTCATTACGGGTCGCGACAAAGGTAAGCGCGGCGTGGTTTTGGATCGTGTTGATGAATCGCATCTCTTAATTGAGGGCGTAAACATGGTCAAGAAAAACCAGAAGCCTAACCCTATGAAGGGCGAGACCGGCGGTATTGTTGATAAGACCATGCCGATCGATCAGTCCAACGTGATGATTTTCAATCCGGCTACCGGCAAAGGTGATCGGGTTGGTTTTAAGATTCTCGAAGACAGTAAGAAAGTTCGGGTGTTCAAGTCGAACGGCGAACAAATTAAGGCTTAATCAAGGCTTAATCAAGGTTTAGGGGTGCAAAGCGTCGCTAGTAATCTAGGGGCGCTACTTAAATTAGCAAAGCCTGGCAAAAACAGTACAAATTGCGGTTTAAATCGCTCGTACAAGATTGCAAGGTAAGGAAGAAATAATGGCTCGTTTTCAGCAAGTTTACAAAGAAAAAGTAGTGCCGGATCTCATGGCCAAGTTCGGCTTCAAGACCGCCATGCAAGTACCTCGCATCACTAAGATCACCCTCAACATGGGTGTGGGTGAAGCGATTGCCGACAAGAAAATTTTGGATAACGCCGTTGGCGACTTGACGAAGATTGCTGGTCAAAAGCCAGTCACTACCAAGGCCAAAAAAGCGATTGCTGGTTTCAAAATTCGTCAAGGTTATCCACTCGGCTGCATGGTGACTTTGCGTGGTGATCGGATGTATGAATTTCTTGATCGCCTGGTCACTATCGCGTTTCCTCGCGTTCGTGACTTCCGTGGTGTGTCTGGCCGTGCGTTTGATGGCCGTGGCAACTACAACATCGGTGTGAAAGAG
>JANLRI010000011.1:0-14068 GCA_031361565.1 Betaproteobacteria bacterium
GACGGCCCTCTCGAATCGCCCAGACCACCAAGCTTTGCCCACGACGCATATCGCCCGCCGCAAACACTTTGGGGCGGTTAGTGGTGTAACAACCCTTGCCATCGGTGCTGGCCTTGGCATTCCCGCGCGCATCTTTCGTGACACCAAAGCCGTCCAGGATATTGCCGATTGGCGAAATAAAACCCATCGCGAGCAACACCAGGTCTGCCGGCATTTCCCATTCACTCCCAGCGATCTCTTGCATCTTCATTTGGCCTGTGGAGGCATCTTGCACCCATTCCACACGGGCGGCAACCAAGGCCTTGACATTTCCTTTGCCGTCGCCCTTGAAGCCCTTCGTAGTGACAGCCCAATCCCGCTCACAGCCTTCCTCATGTGAGGAAGATGTGCGCAACTTGGAGGGCCAGTAAGGCCAAGTCATCGGTTTGTTTTCCGATTCTGGGGCCTTAGGCATTAACTCAAACTGACTCACCGATACCGCACCTTGGCGATTGCTGGTCCCCACACAGTCCGAGCCAGTATCGCCACCACCGATGACGACCACATGCTTGTCCCCTGCCAAAATTTGACCAGTTACTTTATCGCCCGCCACCACTTTGTTTTGCAGGGGTAAGAAATCCATTGCGAAATGAATCCCCTTAAGGTCGCGCCCGGGCACGGGAAGATCGCGCGGATGCTCGGCGCCGCCCGCCAACACCACGGCGTCAAAGTCACGATCCAAATCTTGCGGCGACACCAGCTTGGTAGCATCGCTAAGGGCCGGAGCAACGTTCTTCTCTTTCGCCACCAACACACTGGTCTCGAATTTCACGCCTTCGGCTTTCATCTGATCAATGCGCCGATCAATATGAGTCTTTTCCATTTTGAAGTCGGGACTACCGTAGCGCCGCAGGCCACCAATACGGCTGCTCTTCTCAATCACGGACACTTCATGGCCGGCGCGCGCCAACTGTTGGGCCGCAGACAAACCGGCTGGCCCTGACCCGACCACCGCAACCTTCTTGCCCGTCTTTTGGGTAGCAGGCTCAGGCACTACCCAGCCCATTTCCCAGGCCTTATCGATAATGGCATGCTCTATCGACTTAATGCCCACGGCATCGTCGTTAATGTTTAGGGTGCAAGCCGCTTCACAAGGCGCAGGGCAAACTCTTCCAGTAAATTCGGGAAAATTGTTGGTGGAATGCAAAGTATCAATGGCTTGCTTCCAATCGCCACGAAATACTAGGTCGTTCCAATCGGGAATGATGTTGTTGACCGGGCAGCCGGTTTGGCAAAACGGAATGCCGCAGTCCATACAGCGCGCGCCCTGAGTTGCCGCCTCGTCATCGCTTAAATGCAGCACGAATTCTTTGTAATGTTTAAGGCGCGAATCAGTCTTTTCCGATCCTTCGGAGAGACGCTGAAACTCCATAAACCCAGTCACTTTACCCATATTCTCTTCTCAACAAACTTTTTATAAATGACCCAACATCATGCGACGACAAGTTGCCAACGGGCACAAGCCCGCCAGGTTCAACTCGTCCGGTTCGATCAATCAAACCTTGGCGGCCTCTCGTGCCTTCATTGCAGATTGCTTTTTGGCATGCATCTCACCGAGGGCGCGCTTGTACTCGCTTGGGAACACCTTTACGAACTTCTGACGTGCCGCATCCCAATTATCCAGCAGCATTCTGGCTTTCTCGCTACCGGTAAATTTGAAGTGGCGCTCGATCAAACTCTTGAGAATGATCTCGTCGCACTCGCCTTTATGCCAAGTCGAGGGCTCAGTGCGGGTCAATTGCTCGGAGGTCGCCAGCACGGGCTCCAAGCCTACCATCGACATATTGCAGCGCGGCTCAAACTCTTTGTGAGGGTCATACACATAAGCCACACCGCCCGACATCCCGGCCGCGAAATTACGTCCGGTTTCACCGAGCACGACGACCGTGCCGCCAGTCATGTATTCGCAGCCATGGTCGCCGGTGCCCTCGACCACACAGGTCGCGCCCGAGTTACGAACCGCAAAGCGCTCGCCGGCCACACCACTGAAGAAGGCCTCGCCCTCAATCGCGCCATACAACACGGTATTGCCGACGATAATGTTCTCGTCCGATTTGCCCCGGAAATCGTTGGTCGGGCGGACAATCACGCGACCGCCGGAAAGACCCTTGCCGACGTAGTCATTGCCCTCACCGACTAAGTCCAAGGTGATGCCCTTAGCCAGGAAAGCGCCAAAGCTCTGACCCGCCGTGCCATTGAGTTGCACATGAATCGTATCTTCCGGCAAGCCGTCATGGCCATAACGCCGCGCCACCTCGCCAGACAGCATCGTGCCCACCGTACGGTTGACGTTGGCAATCGGCAGGATGAACGATACTTTTTCTTGACGCTCAAGTGCAGTTTTCGCGAGCTCGATCAGTTTGTTATCGAGTGCCTTGCCCAACTCATGGTCTTGGGAGGCAACCCGGTGACGCGGCACCTCCGCAGGAACATTGGGCATCGCGAAAATTCGCGAGAAATCCAAGCCCTGAGCCTTCCAGTGCTGAATACTTTTACGGGTATCGAGCAGGTCGGCACGGCCGATCAAATCGTTGAATTTGCGAACCCCTAACTCGGCCATCAAGGTACGAACTTCTTCGGCAATAAAGAAGAAGAAGTTAACCACATGCTCGGGCTTGCCCTGGAATTTGGCGCGCAAAAGAGGGTCTTGTGTAGCCACACCCACTGGGCAGGTATTGAGGTGGCACTTGCGCATCATGATGCAGCCTTCAACCACCAGGGGTGCGGTGGCAAAACCAAACTCGTCAGCCCCCAACAAAGCGCCAATCACCACGTCGCGACCCGTCTTCATTTGGCCATCCGCTTGCAAGGTAATGCGGCCACGCAAGTTGTTGAGCACCAAGGTTTGTTGAGTCTCAGCGAGGCCGAGCTCCCACGGTGTGCCGGCATGCTTGATCGACGACAAAGGAGAGGCACCCGTGCCGCCGTCATGGCCCGCGATCACCACATGATCCGCCTTGGCCTTGGCCACACCGGCCGCAACCGTTCCTACGCCCACTTCGCTCACCAATTTGACCGAGATGTCCGCGCGATGGTTGGCGTTCTTTAAGTCGTGAATAAGCTGTGCCAGGTCCTCAATCGAATAAATATCATGATGCGGCGGTGGCGAAATCAAACCCACACCAGGCACCGAGTAACGCAATTTGCCGATGTAGTCGGTGACCTTATGGCCGGGCAATTGACCGCCTTCACCTGGCTTGGCACCCTGCGCCATCTTGATTTGAATTTGATCCGCGCTGGACAGGTACTGTGCCGTCACGCCAAAGCGGCCCGAGGCGACTTGCTTGATCTTGGAACGCAAAGAATCGCCGCTCTTCAATGGAATATTGGCCTCGATGCGATCTATACCGAGCATGCTGGCGATGGAGTCACCGTCTTTCACGATGGATTTTCCAGCCACCATCTCGCCACGATAGCGCAGCTCGTCTTCGCCGCCTTCACCGGTATTGCTCTTGCCGCCAATACGGTTCATGGCGACCGCCAAGGTGGCATGTGCCTCAGTAGAAATAGACCCAAGCGACATGGCGCCCGTAGCGAAACGCTTGACGATTTCCTTGGCGGATTCGACTTCCTCGATGGGTACCGCTGGCAACACACCTTTGCGGAACTCAAACAGGCCACGCAAGGTGACATGACGCACGCTTTGATCATTGATGATCTTGGCGTACTCTTTAAAGGTGCTGTAGCTATTAGACTTGGTCGCATGTTGCAATTTTGCGATCGCATCCGGCGTCCACATATGCTCTTCGCCACGAACCCGGTAGGCATACTCGCCACCGGCATCAAGCGCATTAGCCAACACCGGATCGTTACCAAATGCCGCGCGATGCAGACGAATGCTTTCTTCAGCAATATCAAAAACGCTTATGCCTTCAATATTGGAAGCCGTTCCTGTGAAGTACTTGTCAACCACACTACGGCTCAGGCCAATCGCCTCGAATATCTGCGAACCGCAATAGCTCATGTAGGTTGAAATGCCCATCTTGGACATCACCTTGTTCAAGCCTTTGCCGACTGCTTTGATATAGTTCTTCACTGCCTTTTCTGGCCCCATATCGCCGGGCAGACCCTTGGCCATCTCGGCCAAAGTTTCCATGGCAAGGTAGGGGTGAATGGCTTCGGCGCCGTAGCCCGCCAGCAAAGCGAAATGATGCACTTCGCGGACGCTTCCGGTCTCCACGATCAGGCCGGTGCTAGCGCGCAGGCCCTCGTTGACCAAATGCTGGTGAATTGCACTGGTCGCAAGTAGGGCCGGAATAGCCATGTGATCCGCATCCATCTTGCGATCGGACACGATGACGATGTTAAAGCCCAGACGGACTGCATCGGCTGCTTCCGAGGCGAGCGAAGCTAAACGCGCCTCAATCCCCTCTTTGCCCCACACGACCGGATAACAAATGTTGAGCTCATAGCTCTTGAACTTGTTGCCGGTGTAATGCTCAATGTGGCGTAGCTGGGCCATGTCATCAAAATCGAGCACAGGCTGGCTCAACTCAAGGCGCATGGGTGGATTGATGTTGTTCAGATCGAGCAGGTTGGGCTTCGGTCCCACAAAGCTTACCAAGGACATCACCATTTGTTCGCGGATGGGATCAATCGGTGGGTTGGTCACTTGAGCAAACAACTGCTTGAAATAATTGAACAGCGGTTTGTTCTTGTCGGAAAGGACCGCCAAGGGCGAATCGTTACCCATTGAGCCAATCGCTTCTTCGGCGGTGACCGCCATCGGAGTCATTAGGAACTTCAAATCTTCCTGGGTATATCCGAAGGCCTGCTGGCGATCCAGTATGGCGATATCGGAGCGAGCGGCCGCGCGATCCGCTTTCAGATCACGGTCATCGGCACTGACTTCGTCGAGCTTGATCCTAATGGCCTCAATCCACTCGCGATAGGGCTTGGTATTCGAGAGCTGATCTTTCAGCTCTTTATCATCAATGATGCGACCCTGCTCAAGATCGATCAAGAACATTTTGCCGGGCTGCAAGCGCCATTTTTTGACGATCTTGCTTTGCGGGATCGGTAGTACACCGGACTCAGAGGCCATGATGACCATGTCGTCATCGGTCACGCAATAGCGCGCTGGACGCAGCCCATTGCGGTCTAAGGTGGCACCAATTTGGCGACCGTCGGTAAAGGCCATGGCGGCCGGGCCGTCCCAGGGCTCCATCATGGCGGCGTGGAACTCGTAGAAGGCGCGACGCTTGACATCCATCAAGGTGTGCTGCTCCCAGGCCTCGGGAATCATCATCATCATGGCATGGGCAATCGGGTAGCCAGACATCAACAGCAACTCAAGGCAGTTATCGAACGTGGCGGTATCCGATTGACCCGCGTACACAATTGGATAGAGCTTTTTGAGATCATCGCCCAACACGGCGGACTTCATGACCCCCTCGCGTGCCCGCAGCCAGTTGTAGTTACCTTTAACCGTATTGATTTCGCCGTTGTGTGCGATCAAGCGGTAGGGGTGAGCCAGGGGCCACTCGGGGAAGGTATTGGTCGAAAAGCGCTGATGCACCAGGGCTAAGGCGGAGATGAAGCGTGGATCGCGCAAGTCTTTGTAATACTGACCGACCTGACCGCACAACAGCAAACCTTTATAGACGACCGTGCGTGCCGACATCGACGGCACAAAATATTCCTTACCGTGCTTCAAGTTGAGTGACTGAATGGCATGGCTCGCCATCTTGCGAATGACATAGAGTTTTCGCTCTAAAGCGTCTGTGACCATGATATCGGGACCACGACCGATAAAAATTTGCTTGATGATCGGCTCTTTGGCCTTCACCGTGGGCGACATCGCCATCTCAAGATCGATCGGTACCTGGCGCCATCCAAGAACTACTTGGCCCTCGGCGCGCACCGCCCGCTCAAGTTGCTGCTCACAGGCCAGGCGGGACGCGCTTTCCTTTGGCAAGAACACCATGCCCACGCCGTATTCACCAGCGGGGGGCAGTTTGACACCTAAAGCCGCCATCTCTTCGCGATAGAACTGATCCGGCACTTGGGTCAGGATACCCGCCCCATCTCCCATAAGTGGGTCAGCGCCCACTGCGCCGCGATGGTCCAGATTACATAGAATCTGCAAGCCCTGTTCAATAATCTTATGGCTTTTCTTACCCTTAATATGGGCAACGAAACCAACGCCGCAAGCGTCGTGTTCATTGCCAGGGTTGTAAAGGCCTTGGGCTTCCGGGGGTTGGTGCATCATCGTCATGGCTGGAACCTACAATCGCGCCACCCTGCTTTTCAAAAGACGACTAAAGCGCGGCGACAGGCACACACCTGTCCGCGCAGTGGCTTCGCCAAAGTGCAGTGCAGCAATCTAAGTCAATGGGATTGTGAAGTATAGCGCCAAAAGCGCCCGTATAGCCGCTTTCAGCCCCGCAAACAGGGCAGGTTTCGTCAGTGACCGTCAGCGCCCTTAAGTTAGCTTGGAAAAAGAAATCCCGAGCCGCGTGGCTTCTTTGAGCGCGTAGCGATCCGTCATTCCCGCCAGGTAATCCGCGAGAGCGCGCTCTCCCAGCTCCTGAAAGCGTAGAGAGTGCTCCTCCGGTAAATCGTCCGGTTTGTGGCGCAGGTGCCTAAAGAGTTCTTGCAGCACCCTTTGGGCCTCGTCCATTTTCTCTGCAACGCTCGGGTGCCGATAAAGTTGGCGCCTGAGAAAGCCTTTGAGCTCGTTCACTTGACCTTGCATTTGCATCGAAAAGCTTACCAAGGGCGGTAAGCCGCGGATGTCATCGAGACTGCTCGGGCTATACCGTTTAAGGGCCGCTGAGGTGGAGATGATGAGATCGGAGACCATCAGATCAATTAAGCGGCGCTGCAATTCGGCCACCCAGCGGCGCCTCGGGAGCTTTCCGTACGACACTTCGATACGCTGCGCGACTTCACCGACCAGGGATAGGTCGGTAAGCTGATCCGGGTGCAAAAGCCCCGCGCGAAGGCCGTCTTCAATGTCGTGATTATTGTATGCAATTTCGTCGGCGAGGTTGGCCAGTTGAGCCTCAAGACTGGGCTGCCCTCCACTTAAAAAACGTTGTCCAACCTCTCCTAAGTCCCGAGCTCTCGTTTTGGAACAGTGCTTGAGAATACCCTCGCGGGTTTCAAAACAAAGGTTGAGTCCATCGAAAGCGACATAGCGCTGCTCGAGCAGATCCACCACCCGCAGAGACTGCGCATTATGCTCAAAGCCACCATGATCATGCATGCATTGATTCAGCGCTTCCTGGCCGGCGTGGCCGAAAGGCGTGTGCCCCAGATCATGGGCCAAGGCAATGGCCTCGGTGAGGTCTTCATCCAAAGCGAAATGACGAGCCACCGAGCGTGCAATCTGCGCCACCTCGAGGCTATGGGTCAAGCGCGTCCGGTAGTGATCACCTTCATGGTTAAGAAACACCTGAGTCTTGTATTCCAAGCGACGAAAGGCGGCACTGTGAATAATTCGGTCGCGATCCCGCTGAAACTCAGAGCGATGGGCGCTGCGTTGGTCACGAATGACATTTTGGGTCTCGTCGAATTGACGAGTTGCAACGATGGCTTGGGCCGCAAAGCTAGCGTGATCACGCACGAGCGGCTCGCAAGTAGTCTAGGGCAAACCTGATTTCATGGAAGCGCAAGATTTACCGTCAGCCTTTAATGACACAGGCCTGAAGCGTTGCGCTTAGCTCCGCCTCGGGTACCTTGCGCACCACTGCCGCGCCAAACGGCGAAAGTAAGACAAACTTAGGGATCCCTTGCTCAGATTTTTTATCCCCAGCCATCAATCGAATATATTGATCGGCCGGCCAGGCAGGCCCGGCAATCGGTAACCCTGCCGCGAGATTGGCCGAGCGTATTTTCTCAACCTTGTCCCAAGCGATCAGACCAAGACGTGCGGACAAATCGGCCGCCATCACCATGCCCGCACCCACCGCCTCGCCATGGAGCCATTCGCCGTAGCCCAGACCCGATTCAATTGCATGTCCAAAGGTATGTCCAAAATTGAGAATAGCCCGCACACCACCCTCACGCTCATCCCTCGACACCACGTCGGCCTTAATCAAGCATGAGGTTCGCACCGCTTCGATCATTTTGCTTGAATCACATTGGCTCAGGAGCGCTAAGTTTTCGACCAGTTGGTCAAAGTAGATTTCATCAGCAATCGCGCCGTGTTTCAGCATTTCGGCCAAGCCGGCCGAGACCTCGCGAGAGGCCAAGGTTTTTAGGGTGGATACGTCTGCGATCACCATTTTGGGTTGATGGAAAGCGCCAATCATGTTTTTTCCCAAGGGGTGATTGATGGCGGTCTTGCCACCTACCGAAGAATCAACCTGGGCGAGAAGCGTGGTGGGCACCTGCACGAAATCGACCCCGCGCTGATACACAGCGGCTGCAAAACCGGCCATATCGCCTATCACGCCACCTCCCAAGGCAATGACAAGACAATGACGATCAAACCTTGCAGCCAAGAGCGCATCGAAGATCAGGTTCAGCGCGGCGAAAGTCTTGTGCTCCTCGCCGTCTGGCAAGAGCACTTCAATCATCTTCGCAGGGTCACTCGCTCCGCTAAGCCCGAGCGAGCGCTTGAGTGCGCCCCCGTAGAGAGCAAATACTTTTGGGTTAGACACCACCGCGATTTGCCGCCCCGAAGCCAGTGCTTGAAGCGGCGCGAAGTCCGCGCCGAGCATATGCTCACCGAGATAGATGGGGTAGCTGCGCTCAGCCAGGGAAACATTTAATGTGATCATGAAGGCCTCGAACGGCGGACCACTTCCTAGGACGGCGGGCCGTCCTGTCCTGACTTGAGAAAAGATGCGGGAAGTTGCTCAATTATAGAGAGCGTCAAGGCTTGTGCACTTTGCCGCGCTGATGAAATGGTGAGGTGTGCGATGGATTGGTAGAGGGGCACACGAGTAGCCGCTAAGGCCTCGAGTTTTTCTCGTGGCTGACCACCGGCCAGTAGCGGGCGCTTCGTATCATTCCTTAAACGATGAAGCAGTTCATTGACGGTGGTTTCCAAATAGATGACGAAACCACGCTCATGCAGGGCGTTGCGATTGTCCTCACGAAGAATAACTCCGCCGCCGGTGGCTAAGACCAGTCCGTCAATCGTGGAGAGGTCTTCGATCAAAGCCGCCTCGCGGCGTCTGAAACCCTCTTCTCCCTCGAGGTCAAAGATGGTTGGAATAGCCACACCGCAGCGCGCTTCCAGCTCTCGGTCAGCGTCAATGAAACGGAATGAGAGCTTGGACGCGAGCCGCGTGCCGATGGTCGACTTGCCTGAGCCAGGCATGCCGACGAGGGAGATTCGTCGGGCCTGCCCCTCAGGATCCAGAGTGATCGACAATGGGCTCCCTACTTCGGGTCCCGGCAGGAGCTTGCTTCGCCGAATGGAGAAATGAACCTGATCGTGCCAATCCCTGTTGTACTGGGGGGTACCAGTATTCCAGGGGGCGCCACATCGGTGTTATTAGCGTCGGTCGCAGAAATATTCAGGAGCGTTACAAAGTTTTGTTTTGCCTCAGTTCCCGAGGGAGCAAGAATGGACACCGTCAGATTGATCTCGGCATTCAAGCCATAAACCTTGGGGTAACGAAGCATAATATTCGCAAACCCGTCGGCACCGGTTTTTGAATCAACCTCAACCACTTCAGCGCTTGCGACATTGCCAGGATCGAGCCGACCATTGCCATTGCCAAAACTCAAGGGATCGGTTGCTGAATCCTCACCTGGATCCAATTGGCCGTTCAGATTCACATCCTCACTCACACACAGGGCACTGTAGTCCATTGTCCAATACTTAGTCGTACCAGAACTAGGATTAAATACTGTCCAACGGCCCTTGAAATATCGTCTCGGTTGCGCTGTGACGGTCACCTTTGCACCGGCGATTGGTCTTCCGGCACTGTCTGTCACCAGCACCGTGTGAGGGTAGAAGTATTTTGTTCCTGTGACATCGCTGTCGATAAGAGTCGAACTACCTAGCCGGATCGACACTTCTTGCGCGGCGACCGTGAGTTTCGCTGTGGCCGGAATGACGACGGGACCAGATCCGGTAACGACTTCCGCCTTGAGCACAACCAGTTCATTCCCCGTTGGCGCTGCGCCTCCGAAAAACGACGAGGTTGCCTGCCCATAACTATCGGTAATCGCGAAGGCAGGTTCGATACGGCCACCACTAGGGTCGGCCACCGAGCTGAAATCGACGCGAACACCTTTCACCGGATTGATGCCATCAGTCACTCTTGCGACCAACTGTGCAGAATTACTCGTCGCAGACGTAAGATTGACGGCGACCACCGACGGCCCGGCCTGTAGACTAATCTGTGAAGGGATTCTTGCGACGAACTCCATCTTCAAAGAGACCACCACGTCGTCCGAAGTCGCAGTTAACGTAGATACCCCGGCGCTCGACGAGAGCACGACGAATGACACCCGACCGTCCGCACCAGTTGTCTGGCTGGTCACTACGGCGCCCGCTGCGTTTTGTACAGTGCCGCGGGTGGCGGTAAGGTTAATCACTTTCCCTGCTTGCGGGACACCGTTATCAAGTAAGCGCACCGTAACGCCATTCCCAGGCTGCGAGGCACCCACCGGAAACTCTGCTAGTGATCCCGGGGCTTCGAATACGAGTTGCTTAGGCGTGACGGAGATATTGAACGTGGCCGTCGTGCCCAAGGCCGACACCGACAGAGTATCGGCTCCGGCCTTACTCCCTGAAATTTTAAATTTGGCTTGACCCTGTGCATCAGTCACGCCCGGCTTGACTGAAAGGGTATTTGCGGTCGTGACGGTGACGACCTGACCAGCGACGGCATTGCCGCCGGAATCCTTCAACACGACTGAATATTCCGACTCTGCTCCAAAACCAAGACCCGTGGCTCCATTAATCGACAATGTCGTCCCCACCACCGAAAGCTCAACCGTAGCAGTCAAAGCATCGCTTTGCGCCGTCACTTTGATGACACGTGTGGTTTTATCTGTGGTCTTGACCAAGGCAGTGACGATGCCGCCCTCATTTGTTTTGGTATCAGAGGGTGTGAGCGTCGCGCCCGCGTCCGTAGTGGAGAAGCTGATCGGTGCGTTTTTCAGTACAACGTTGTCGGCCGTTTTTGTAATTGCCGTAAGGTTAACGACCTTTTTTCCGTCGGAGTCGATCGTTGTTGAGTCGGCCGTCAGGGTCAACGATGCGGCCGTACTGGCCTTCAAGGCCGAAGAGCCGCCTGCAGTGCCGCTAGCAGCCCCACCTGCACCTGCACCAGAGCCGCCACATGCGTTGAGCAAAGCTACTGTCGCAAACAAGCCCAAGGCCGAGCCGATTTTTCTTAGAAGACTAGTCATTTTTATTTTTCCTTCACGAATACTGGCGACTAACGAGTCACACCGTTATCCGTCATGATTCTTGGAGTCAAAAATACGAGTAATTCGGTGCGATCATTTTGTCGCTGATTATTCTTGAACAGGTTGCCCACGATAGGGACGTCACCCAGGAACGGAACTTTATTGGTGACATTTCTTTCAGTCTGCTCATACACGCCACCGATAACGACTGTTCCTCCGTTCTCCACCAGCACCTGAGTAGAAACCCGGCGGGTATTGATCGCAAATCCAGACGGCGTTAACTGTCCGACGGAGTCTCGATTCACTTTAACGTCAAGGATGACCGCACCTTCAGGTGTAATTTGCGGCGTCACTTCTAAAGACAGATTGGCCTTTCGGAAACTCACTGCAGTGGCGCCACTCGAGGTAGCACTCTGAAATGGCAATTCAGTACCTTGCTCGATGATGGCCTTGCCTTGGTCCGCGGTCAGCACACGAGGCGAAGAAATCACTTTACCGCGCTGATCCGCTTCAAGCGCGGACAACTCCAGGTTCAAGAATTTCGTCAAGCTCGAGCCGAATAGGCTTATGGCAAATGAGGCGGGGCTATTGCCGTTAATGCCGGGTGCAGGCAAATTCACAAAATTAGTATTGTCGAGGCTGGTCGAACGGCCTAAACCCTGGGCATTACCACCGACACCGCCAGAAATATCGGTTCCATTTTGGGACGAAAGGTCAGTTGCACCGCGCAGATTTCCAGACAAAGTTCCGTAGGTCCCGCCCAGGACCCTTTGACCGGCCCCGTATACAGGGACGTTAAAACCTTGAGCCGTCCCCGTAACAGGATCCGTCACAGAAACGGTTCGATATACAGTCGAGGAAAGGTCGTTATAGCCGAGCTTCGCGCCGAGATTGCGGGAGAAACGATCATCCGCTTCGACAATTCTCGCTTCGATCAGGACTTGTCGCACAGGAATATCCACCTGAGCGATCAGTCGCGCCAAATCGTCCAAGCGAGTCGCAATATCTTGAACAAAAAGTTTGTTCGTGCGCTGATCGACCACGACACTGCCACGCTTGGAGAGAATGGTTTGCTTCTGGTCCGTCAAAAGCTTTTGAAGCGCCTCAGCTTTTTGGTAATTTAACTGGAAGGTGACTGTTCTAAGGGGTTCCAATTCAGAGACTTGCTGCTTAGCCTCAAGCTCAAGCTTTTCCTTGGTGGCGAGTTCGTCGCGTGGTGCAATGAGAAGCACATTGCCATTTTTGCGCATGTCCAAGCCTTTGGACTGCATGATGATGTCCAAGGCCTGATCCCAGGGCACATCTTTCAAACGCAGAGTCAACGATCCCGCCACAGAATCACTGGTCACAATATTCAGGTTCGTGAAGTCCGCAATGACTTGCAGCAAGGCACGCACATCAACCGATTGGAAATTCAATGAAAGCCGGTCGCCGCGGTAGCCCAGACGGGTCCCTTGCACGAGCTTGTTTGGGTCTTCCTTGACGGGTTTCACTTCAACAATAAACTGGTTGTCGCTCTGATAGGCGTTGTGCTCCCAAAGCCCCGAGGGTTCAATGATCAAACGAGCATTTTCACCTTGTTGAACCGCTCGCACGAACTTCACCGGCGTTCCAAAGTCGCCTACATCGAGACGTCGACGTAAGTTGTCCGGGAGTGCGGTGCGCAGAAAATCAACAATAATAGTCGCGCCTTGCTGCTTAATATCCACACCAATTTGAGGATTGGACAGGTCAACTACGAGGCGGCCTTCACCCTCTTTGCCACGGCGAAAATCAATGTCACGAAGGGCGGAGCCGCCCACCTTTGGCTCGGCCTTAGCGAAGCTATACGAAGGCCCGGCTGAGGGCTCGTTAGCGCTAAGCGCCAAGGGTGTCAAAGTGACGATCAGGTCCTTGCCTTCTTGGGCCGTCGTGTAACTTAGAGCGCGCTTAAGATTCAACACAACCCGTGATCGATTTCCGGCTTGCACCAAGGAAACCGAACGCACATCACCTTGGTTCAGTTCGAGAGTATTTTGAGCGGTCCGCACTTCGGTGTTTGCAAAATCAATCGCAACGCGGGGCGGGTTCGCAACAGAAAAACTCCCGGGTTCGGCGTTCAACTTATCTTTCAGCGAAATGCGAAGATAGGTGATATTGCCTTGCTGAGAACTGGTCACCGATTCGATGACATTGCCTTGTGCCGCAGGTACAGCCGCTGGGGCTTTCCCTGAGCTGGCCGCGTCGGTTGCTGACTGGCTCTGCGCAAAGGCAAAGGCCGGCAAAGACAACAGGCAAACAATAGCGCCAGCGAATCCTATCCTGTTCAAGGTAGAAGCTCGACTGGCGCCGGATCTCAAGGCAAACTGGTTCATAGCGACCTGACTCATTGTTTTACGCCCTCCCTTATCCTCAGAGAGGTTTCTCTTTCAACCCAATCCCCCGTCGCATCCTGGACGAGTTCTTTAATAAATACTTCGGCATCACTGATCTTGACGATCTTGCCAAAATTCTGCCCAGCGTAGCTGCCTACCTTGGCCTGGTAAACCAGCGTATCGACTTGCAGCAAGGCGGTGGTCACTCTCGAATCCGCGATACGGCCCACCATTTTGATGCTCTCTAAAGGAAAGCTTTCGAGCACTTCGCGGGCACGCTTGGTATCCGGGGCGAGCCCGCCGTTATTGGCCTTGGCCTTGGATGCGCGGTCGATGGCCACGGCAAGCTTTGC
>JANLRI010000022.1:0-11008 GCA_031361565.1 Betaproteobacteria bacterium
CCCGCGAGTGGCCTGCTCGGCGCGGCGATATTGCCGCCCAGCGGTATCGGCGCGCTGGGGTCCGTGCCGATGCTTGCCTCGAGCCTGGGTAGCCCTGCCCTGCCTGGCCTGAATGTATTGCCCTCCACCTCAATTAGTGCGAGCGTTCCGCAACCTCAGGCGCCGTCCGCCGTCGCGGAAAGCTTGCAGGAACGATTGGCGCACAGCGACAACAGTTTGGCGATCCTCGATTTTAAGGACGGCGACACGCTGCCATTCGCGCAAACCAATATCCGTATCAAGGGTACGATGGGCGCGACCTTAAAGCTCTTCGTCAATGCCAGGGAAGTGCCCGATGCCCGGATCGGTGTTCGCTCTGAAGTCGCGGAAAAACAGCTGATCTATCGCGAGTACATTGGTGTGCCTTTGAGCGCTGGAAAAAACTTGATTGAGCTTAAGCAAGTCGATGGCTTTGGGAACTCTCGTGGCGAACAAGCGCTGAGTTTGATTGCACCGGATCAACCGGGTCGTATTGAGATTGACTTACCGAATAATGGTGTCGCTATTGCCGATGGGGTAACGCCTGCCAAGATCGTGGTACGCGTTACCGATAACAAAGGTGTGCCGGTAAGCGCGCGCACTCCGATCACGCTTGAAGTCTCGATTGGGCGATGGAATGTTAAAGATGCCAATCCGAATGAACCAGGGATTCAGACCTTTGTACACGGTGGTCGTGGCGAGTTTGAACTGCTACCACCGCTCAACCCGGTTGATGCTTCTCTGCGAGTCAGTAGCGGCATATTGAGCGCAGAGCGTAGATTGGCCTTTTTGCCTGAGCTGCGTCCCTTGATTGGCTCGGGCGTGATCGAAGGTATCTTAAATTTGCGTAACCTCAAACCGAACAGCGTTCAGCCGGTGCGTGCTCGTGACGGCTTTGAGCAAGAGCTTCGTCAATTCTCTCGCGAGAGTGCCAATGGCAAGACTTTCGCAGCAGCTCGCGCGGCCTTCTTCCTCAAAGGCAAAGTCAAGGGTGAATATTTGTTGACGCTGGCCTACGATTCTGACAAGGAAGTCGGCGAGCGCTTGTTCCGCGATATTCGACCCGACGAGTTCTATCCAGTGTATGGCGACTCTTCGATCAAAGGCTTCGATGCGCAGTCGACGAGCCGCTTATATTTACGAGTGGATAAGAATAAGTCCTACCTGCTCTGGGGTGATTACACCACCAGCAATTTCAATCCCGCTCAGCGGCTTACTCAGTACCAGCGTTCCCTGACCGGCGTAAAACATCACTACGAAAGTAATGGGGTCATTATCGATAGTTTTGCGAGCCGCGATACGACCCGCCAGGTGATTAAAGAATTCAGTGCTGACGGTACTTCAGGGCCCTTTGATCTTGGCTTGACGACGGCCCTCTATAACAGCGAAAAAGTCGAGTTGCTTACTCGAGATCGCAACCAGCCCGGCATTGTGTTGCGCTCCACCGTGTTGTCGCGCTTCGTCGATTATGCCTTCGAACCACTCAGTGGCCGATTGTTGCTACGCGGGCCGCAGGCCAGCGTCGATCAATTCTTGAACCCCAATAGTATTCGGGTGACCATTGAAATAGATCAGGGCGGCCAAGCCTTCTGGGTATATGGCTCAAGCGCCAGTGTTAAGTTGACTCCGGCGCTGTCGGTGGGCGCGAATTTTGTGCGCAATATGAATCCGATTCCAGAAACCTTCACCCGCATGGAGGGGGTAAACCTGAGCTATCAATTCGCGGAGCGTTCGATCCTGACCGCCGAGGCTGCCCTGACCACTAAGGCCGATGGCACACGCGGCATCGCCGAGCGTATCGAGTACAGCCATGATGGCACCCAACTCAAAGTAAGAGTCGTCGCTGCTAAATCCAATATCGGCTTTGATAATCCAGGCTCGATTCTGCGACCGGGACGAGAAGAACTTTCGGCGCGTGCGGCCTATACTTTCAAGCCGGGCTTGCTGTTCGCAGCCGAGGCTCTTCATACCAAAGATGTTGCTACAGAAGCACGTCGCGATGGGGTCTTACTCAATTTCGAAAAGGCAATAGGTACAACCGCCAAGATCGAGATTGGCGTGCGCCGCGTCACTGAACAAGTGCCGACCAATAGCCTCGCTGCAAATTCGGCGGCGGCAGGAACGGCTACGACGGGCGCGACTACTCCCTTAGCTTCCGTTTCGAGCACAGCCACCTCCGGTACGGCAAGCTCCGCCACCAGTGCGATTCCGGCCAGAACCGACTTGACCAGTGTACGTATCAAGGCGACCTCGCAGATTCCGGGCGTGCCCACGGCCAGTGTCTACGGCGAGGCTGAGCAGGATCTGAGTGATTCCAGTAAACGACTGGTCGCGGTCGGCGGCGAATATCAGTTCGCCGGTCGTGGCAAAGTGTATGCGCGTCATGAGTTTCAATCGAGTTTACAAGGGGCTTTTGCACTGAACAATATTCAGCGCACCAATGCCACGGTACTCGGCCTTAGCAGTGACTATATGGCCAACGGTACTTTGTTTAGTGAATACCGTGGCCGCGATTCTTTCGGCGAGCGCACCACGGAAGCCGCCATTGGTCTTCGTAATGTTTTTGCGCTGTCGCCTGGCCTACGCTTGAACACAAATGTAGAAAGAATCAAGTCTCTTAGCGGCAGCAAGGACCTTGAAGCGCAGGCGCTTGGTATCGGCCTCGATTACACCGCCAGCGAACTCTGGAAGGGCAGTACCCGCCTTGAGTTACGCGACGCCTTTGCGAGTCGCTCCTTCTTGCATACTGCAGATGCCGCCGTCAAAGTCAATCGAAACTGGACCGTCTTGGGTCGACATGTGTGGAATCATATTGAGGCTAAGGAAGTCATAACAGCGACGAGCTCAACGGCGGCCAGTGATCGACTCTTGCAGCGATTGCGAGTGGGCCTAGCCTACCGTCAAACCGACACCAATCAGTTTGACGCCCTTGCGATGATCGAGAAAAAGCGTGAAAGCGATACGGCTGCAAGTGCCGTTAACGCATACCGAAATGTGTGGATCGGTTCTGCTCATTTCAATTACCAGCCGCAGCGCAGTCTTGTGATTAACGGACAGTATGCAACGAAATGGGCGAACGAAACGATCACCGGGATTCCGATTCATAGTCATACCAGTCTACTGGGTGCCAGGGTGACCTGGGATCTTTCTGAGCGCTGGGATGTGAGTGCTATCGCCTCGACTCTGCGAAGTCACGAGACGGGTGTATCTCAAAAAGGTCTTGGTCTGGAAGTGGGGTATCTCATGCGTAGTAACACCTGGCTTTCTGTTGGCTACAACTTTATGGGCTATCGAGATCCCGATTTGACAGCGAGCGCGCAGAGCGACAAGGGATTCTTCCTTCGCCTTCGCTTCAAGTTCGACGAAGATACCTTCAAGAAAAATTAACAAGCAACACCTTTGAACGACGCTATAAGACTCAAGGTCATGAACCAAACCAACGCCAAATTTACCCTTCTTATATTGTTGCTGTGTAGCGTGGTCGCCTGCTCTTCAACAAGCCCGGTGTTGCCGTTGCAAGATCAGTTGCCCAGCGCCAATGCGCAGCAAAGCCGCATCACCGATGGCGTCATCCAGGATGATCGAAAATACATCGCTAGTTTGCAGGCTAGACTTGGGTCACTCAATGCGAAAGGCCGACCTGCCGACGACTATTTTTTGAGTAAGGCGACGGCTTGGCTAGATTTCGCCACAGAAGAATACAGCGACAATGACCGTAGTGGCATCGTCGAGCAGGCGCTTTCACAGGCCGCTGGCCTCATTAGGCAGATGGAGGCCGGTGAGAGCAACATTGAGCGCACCACAGTGATCATTCCTGGGGCCAAAAAGATTCGCCCGGATTTATGGACAAAGCTTACTGAATTTCAGTCTCACCCCGAGTTTGCCTGTGTCGCAGGCAAGGTTGCCCAGGGTGAGGTGCAACTCGTTTGGGCTGGGCATGAGGAGTTGGAAGGTGGTTGGCGACATGCCAAACCTTACATAGAGATTGTCGAATCGCAAGTCCGAAAAATCGATTTGGAGCTAGAGCGTTGCGTGAAAACGGCTGCTGCTGCGAACGCTCCACCAAGTGCTGCCTCGACTCTGGGCAATACGCCTGTTGCCGTGGACACCCAGCCAATTGTCGTGGCGACAAAGCCACTTGCCCTTGAACAAGTGGAGCTGATTAACCTGGCGACCGATGCACTTTTCACATTTGACAAATCTTCACTAGAAAGCGTGCTGCCGGAGGCCAGAGGTTTGCTAAGTGATTTTGTCGCAAAGCTGCGTCAGTTCAAGACCATACAGCGGATACTCATCACAGGTCATACCGATCGCCTGGGTAGCCCGGCTTACAATTCGCGCATGTCTGAGGCTCGCGCCCAGTCGATTCGACAGTTCCTGATTGACGAGGGCTTCTCGGCGAGCTTGATACAGGTCGCGGGGGCAGGCGAGAGCGATCCTCTAGTCACCTGCTCAGGCGATCGGGCTACGGCGGAGTTGCGTGCGTGCCTGCAGGTGAATCGAAGGGTTGAAGTTCGGGTGAAGGCAAGTCGATAAAGATAGAACGGTGCATGATCGCCGTCATTAGTGGGTGGAAAATGTTGGTTGCTTCAGTTGTTAAGAGATTGCTATACCGGTGGAGCGCAAAGTCGCTGGTGCATGCATTCGGCCTCTTCGCGTTCTTACTCACTCTGCTTCAACCTTGGCAAAGCGTCGAAGCTGTCTATATCAACCGCTTCACCACGACCACCAATGGCGCCATTACTTTCGTAGGAAATACTCTGGGGTTGGACGGCAGCGCGGTTGTCGGGACACCAGGCATCCAAGGATCGATTGGCGCGTTCACCAGTACGGACACTTCTCTGACATACGGCACTTATCCCGCCGGAACGACCAATGACTGGACCAAGAATGGTTCAACGGCCACGCTTGCCGTGCCACCCGGAAGCACGATTCTGTATGCGGAGTTGATCTGGGGCGGGAGCTATTCTTATGGAGGTCAAGATGTTTCTGCATCCATTGGTAATGCGGTCACCTTTAAAACTCCCTCGGGCACCTATAGCATTGCGCCAAACGCCGCGACGGCTCAAACTTTGGGCACTCCTTTGGCCGCGGGCACCTGCGCGGCGAATACCTATTGCCGTTATGTGCGTTCAGCCAATGTGACCGGTCTGGTGCAAATCGGTCAATCGGGAAGCTATGAGGTTGGCGGCGTTCCGGCCACAGTCGCCGTTGAGCCGAACAACAACGGGGCGGGTTGGACACTGGCGGTTGTTTACAGCAATCCTAGCCTGCCGCCCCGTAACCTGACGGTTTTTGTTGGCGCGGAGGCTGGTGGCGCAGCCCCGACTGGCGTCAGCGGGTTCTGTACGAACCTGTCGGGTCCGGTGAAAGGCCGACTGCTCGTGAGTGCGCTTGAAGGTGATGCCGTGATCAGTGGGGACACGATGCGCTTTGGTCCTAACGTAGGCTCAATGACGTCCTTGTCTGGTCCCAATAATCCCTTAGGTAACTTTTTTGGTTCGCAGATCAATGGAGATACGGGTGCTCTTAATTTGGGAGGAACTTTCGGTGGCAGTAACCACAACGCCATTGCCGGAACCGGCGTTGCTGGCGCTCGCCAAGGTTACGACATTACCAACGTGGATATTTCGTCATCGCTGGTAAATAGTCAAACGGCCGCTGTAGCCCAAGGTACGACGACACAAGACCAGTACATCATTAATGCCTTGGCTATTCAAATTGACGTGGGGGCACCCAAGTTTCCGCTTACTGTGAAGTCGGCTAACCGCACGGTGACCTATGTGGGTGACGTAGTGACTTACAGTATTAACCTCGATAATACGGCCGGAACTGCTAACGCCTCGAACGTATTTTTCACAGATACACCACCGCCGGGGATGAGCTTTGTGCCCGGAAGCGTGATCGTGAATGGGGCTTCCCAACCCACCTTTAATCCTGTGACCGGGTTTAGTGTGGGTACGGTCGCGACCGGCGCCATCGGGACAGTCTCTTTCCAAGCGCAGGTCAATACGATTCCTGCTGCACCCGCGCCAGCCCAGTACGCCAACAAGGCGAAGTGGACCTTCGATTTCATTAGTTGCGCGGGCTTTGCACCAGAGGCCGGAGCGGTTGAAACAAACGCCAATATCATCACAGCGATTCGCGTCGAACCTACCAAGACAGTCTCGCCGACCGGGCCGGTGGGCGTCGGCCAAACCTTGACGTACACCATAACAGTTCCCAATACCGGTGCTGCCAATTCAACCGGAACTTCGCTGACTGACTTGATCCCCGCGGGTACCGGTTACGTTGCGAGCAGTACTACTCTGAACGGGGTGAGCGTCCCCGATGTGGGTGGGAACATGCCCTATGTGGCGGCTGCATTGATCAACTCACCAAGCCTTGCGGCGGGTGTCATCGGAGCAGGGGCGAGTGCCGTCATCCGCTTTCAGGTGCTCGTTAATCCAAGCCCGCCCGCGATCATCACGAATACTGCTGCGATAGATCCGGACGGCGCGGGACCGGCCTTGCCCATCAATGTATCGGCCGTCAACACACCGCTTACGCCCCCGGTGGTTACTAAGTCGTTTAGCCCTTCAACCATCACGGCGAATCTGCCGTCTACGTTAACCATACAAGTCAGTAATGCGAACGCACAGGCCTTAAGTGTCTTGGCGTTTTCCGATACTTTGCCTGCGGGTATGGTCATTGCTAACCCAACGAATCTCGCAAGCACTTGTCCGGGGGGTACTCCTTTGGCGGTGGCTGGCGGCATTACCTTGGGTCTGTCCAACGGTTCGGTCGCAGCCAGCGGTTCTTGCACAGTGAGTGCAAGCGTCACGTCTGCTGCCCCAGGTGTTTATACCAATACTATTCCGGCGGGTGCCGTTTCGACGGCTAATGCGGGGAGTAACGTCGCCATCACGACGGCCCAGTTGACCGTATTGCAGGGGCCTACCTTAAACAAGTCGTTCTCGCCTTCTTCGATTGCTCCAAACGGCCTATCGACGTTGACGATCTCGCTTGTGAATCCTTCCAGCACAGCGATTACAAGTGCCAACCTCACTGACAACCTTCCCAGCGGTGTGGTGGTCGCGGCAACACCCGCTGCGACCTCGAACTGCGCTGGAACCTTTGCTCCGGCCGCGGGTGCGAACTCGGTATCTTTGCTCGGGGGTGTTGTCGCCGCCTCGAATTTGTGCACCATGACCGTCAACGTGACCTCGAGCACAGCGGGTAATTACAACAACATCATCCCGGCGGGCTCCTTGGCGAGTAGTGGCGGTAGCAATTCTACTGCCGCGACCGCTGATCTTACGGTGGCGTCCCCGGTCATTAGTAAATCGTTCTTGCCCGATGTCGTGGGCGTGAATGTGAATAGTGTGTTGACGTTTAGTCTGTCCAATCCTACCAATGTGGCCGCGTCGGGGGTTTCCTTTACCGATGTATTCCCCACCACACCAGGGGCAATGAGTCTAACCAATACAACTTTTACTAACACCTGTACTGGCACGGTTCTTAATCAAACGGGCAGCGCATTAGCAGTCGGCAGCACGGGTATTCGTCTCACTGGGGGTGCAATCCCGGCGGGCGGTACCTGTACATTAACGTTCAATGTGCGAGCCAATGCGGGCGGCAATTACGTGAACACAATTCCCATTGGCGGACTAACCACGACCAATATTGGAAATAATAGTGCGCAGGCGGCAGCGACGCTTTCGGTAGGCCTGCCCGGGGTGACGAAAGCCTTTGGCACGATTGCGCTACCCGTGGCTTCCTTCGCCGCCGGGACATCCGTGCCCCTGACCATTCAAATTACTAATCCGAATGGCGCGGCGCTTTCCTTGACAACGCTCACCGATGTCTTGCCGAGTGGTATGCAGCTATTGAATACAACGACCGCAAACAACTGTGGGGGCAGTATTACCAATGCCACAGGCGGGGCATTGGCTACAGGAGATACGGGTATTCGCTTGAATGGTGGTTCGGTGGCGGCCAACAGTATCTGCACCTTTAGTGTAAATGTGACCGCCAACGTGGCCAACACCTATTTGAATACCATTCCAGCGGGTGGCTTGGTGACGGCATCGGGGAATAACGCTTTTCCGGCCAGCGCGACGGTCAATGTGCTGTCACGCCCAGTGATCAGCAAGAGCTTTTCATCCACTGCGATTAGCCCGACCGGAACCTCTACCCTGACAGTGACCTTGACGAATTCGAATGCCGAGACGCTGACCACAGCAAACTTTACGGACACCTTCCCGACCTCGCCCGGCGCGATGACCTTGGCCAGCGCGGTGAATACCAATACTTGCGGAGGCACCCTGACTAAGCCGGACAACACGGCTCTGGCTACAGGCTCGCCCGGAGTTCGACTTAGCGGCGGCAATATACCCGGTAACGGCAGTTGCCAGGTTATTGTGACGGTAACCGCAAGCGCAATCGGCGTTTATAACAATACAGTTCCGGCGGGCGGTTTGTCTACTGCGAATGGCGGTGTGAGCCTCGTGGCGGCGAACGCAAGTCTGACGGTCGCGGTACAGGCCCCTGTCATTAGCAAAGCCTTTGCGGCGAGCCCGGTCGGCCGGAGCGTTCCGACGCGATTAACCTTTAGTATTAATAACCCCAACGTCGCGTTGGCGATGAATGGGGTGTCCTTCACGGATGCGCTTCCCTTTAGCCCCGGTGCGATGATGATTGCGCCTACTCCTAATATCTTGGTGAGCGGTTGTGGTGCAGGCTTTACTTTCAATCCTACGGCCGGAGCGACGAGCCTGAGCTTTAGTGGTGGGACGATTCCAAGCAGCTCGACCTGCCAGGTGTCGGTGGATGTTGTTGCTTCGGTCGCTGGCACTTACAACAATACCTCGGGTAACGTGACCTCAAGTAATGCGGGCTCCGGCAACGTTGCAACGGCCACGCTAAGAGTTCTGGCCTCACCATTCGTGTCCAAGGCTTTCGCAAGCAGCCCGATCAGTCTTGGCGGCATCAGCGCGATGACCGTCACGATTAGTAACCCTAACGCATCGGATAGCTTGTCCGGGGTGGCCGTGACTGATGCTTATCCGAGCGGCTTGTTCAATGCCGTGGCACCGAACCCGCAAGTCACCTGTAGTGGTGGCAGTAGCGCCGCTTTCACCGGTGGTGCTGCCAGTGGTACTACGGTTGGCTTAACGAGCGGATCACTCGCGCCCGGTGGCTTTTGCAGTGTGACGGTGAATGTGACCGCCGCGCAAACCGGCAATGTCGACAATACCACCGGCGCAGTCACCTCAACGAATGCGGGCAATGGCAGTACCGCTTTTGCACGCTTGGTGGTGGGTGTCGATGTCTCTGGTGTTGTCTATAGTGATACCAATGCGAATAGTGTGAAGGACGGATCTGAAACGGGAACGGGCCTCGGCCTCTATGCCAAACTCGTCAGCGGTGGTGCGAGTGTGCAAGTTGTAACGGTAAACACGTCGACCGGTGCGTATGCGTTTACTGCGGTTGTCGCAGGCAGCTATTCGATCGTGATCGACAACAACAATACGTCGTCTGATGTGACTCCGACCATTCCAGCCGGCTGGACCGGTACCGAGGCCCCAACTCAAATCCGAGCGATTACTGTCGCAGGTGCCCACCTTATCAACTTGAACTTCGGTTTGAATAGCGCAACCCGTATTAGCGGACGTATTTTTACTGACAATGGTTTTGGCGCAGGTACGGCCAATGACGGCGTGCCTAACGGCGGCGAGCTTGGAATTGCGGGAGCTACGGTTAGGCTTACGAACTGCTCAGGAACCGTCTATGCCAGTACCACGAGTGACGGCACTGGAAATTATAGCCTTCAGGTACCCGTTGTCGTTGCTAGTGGAGCGACGCTTTGTGTAACCCAAACGACGCCGTCAGGCTATCTGGAAACCGGCGGCTCGCTAGGAACCGCTGCGGGCGCCTCAGGGGTGTACGCCCGTGCGACCAGCAGTATTAGCTTTAACTACACGATCGGCAACTCGCTCACTGGATTGAGCTTTGGCAACGTGCCCGTCAATACTTTGTCCACCGATGGCGCGCAGACCGCACTGCCGGGGACGGTAGTGACCTATCCCCACACCTTCGTCGCGGGCAGTGGTGGACTGGTGACCTTCTCGGCGAGCGCCGTCGCCTCACCGGCGATTGCGGGATGGAGTCAAGTCATTTATCGAGACACCAACTGTAACGCTCAGTTAGACGCCGGGGAGCCCACAATTTCGGCTCCGGTTGCAGTCAATGCGGGCGACCAGGTCTGTGTTTTAGTGCGTGATTTTGTTCCCGGCGGGGCGCCGGTGGGCGCACAGGATTTGGTGACCCTGACGGCGAACTTCACTTATACCAATGCAGCGCCAGCGCTAAGTGCAGTGCTGACGCGGATGGATACCACAACGGTTGGCACGCCGAGCAGCTCCGGCTTGCGATTACTAAAGAGTGTGAATCTAGCGACGGCCTTACCTGGCTCGACCCTGATCTACACTATTACTTATCGCAATGACAGCACCGGCCCGCTATCGACTATTTCAATCAATGACACGACACCGGCCTTCACTACCTTTGTCAGCGCCACATGCCCTACGCCACCCGCAAACCTGACAGCATGCACGGTGAGCACAGCGCCAAGTCCGGGCGGTGTTGGGGCATTGGTCTGGACGTTTACGGGGACTCTCGCGCCCGCCGCGCAAGGGACTGTGACTTTTAGTGTGCAGGTGAACAACTAGGAGAGCGCTACACTTGCGAGTATGACTGCTCTGACTCCATACTTTCACCACTTGTACGCGACTGGTTGGATGGTGCTCTTGCCCCAGCGAAGGCTGACATTTTGAGCGCGCAAACACTGGCCCAAAAACTGATCGCCCGAGCGGCTGGGCGCGCCTCGGTGTTGCCCGGCGAGATCGTTACCTGCCAGGTTGACCTGGCCATGTTCCACGACTCCAGCGGCCCTAGGCGGTTAAAGCCTATGCTGGACTCGCTCGGAGCGCAAATTTGGGATAAAGAC
>JANLRI010000071.1:0-1687 GCA_031361565.1 Betaproteobacteria bacterium
GTCTAAAAAGCCTAAAGTCGAGCGTGATTTGCTCCTGGGCGCGCCAATACTCGGCGGTGCGGTGACTGCGTCCGACCTCGCGTCTGATACTTCGTCAGGCGCCGCGAGAGTCGAGCCGAGCAGGTGATAACATCGTCAAAAATTCTATTGGAGACCAAGAGTGAGTGCAACGACTGATCGTTTCTGGCTTAAATCCTATCCTCAGGGTGTGCCCGCCGATATTGATTACACCCAATACAGCTCACTCGCGCAGCTCCTGGAAGAGGCTTTCAAAAAATATAGTGCTCGCAAAGCCTATGTCGGTTTGGGTCAAAGCCTTACTTATGCACAGGTTGATGCGCAGTCCAAGGGCGTGGCCGGCTGGCTGCAAGCTCGCGGCCTGCAAAAAAGCGACCGCGTGGCCATCATGATGCCGAATGTGCTGCAGTACCCCGTGGTGCTTGCTGGCATTTTGCGAGCGGGCATGGTGGTGGTGAATGTGAACCCGCTCTACACGCCGCGTGAGCTTGAACACCAGCTTAAGGACTCCGGCGCCAAGGCAATTTTCATTCTTGAGAATTTTGCAGTGACCTTGCAACAGGTTGTGCGCAATACCCAAATTGAGCATACGGTGGTCTGCGCCCTGGGCGATATGCTTGGCTTTGCCAAGGGTGCGCTCATTAATTTTGCCGTGCGTCACGTGAAAAAGATGGTGCCCGAGTTCGCCTTGCCTAACGCCTCGCGCTTTAGTGCGCTCTTGGCAGAAGGCGTGAAGCTGCCCTTCAAAGCACCGAGCATAGGTCGCGACGATATTGCCTTCCTTCAGTACACAGGGGGCACAACTGGCCTCTCCAAAGGCGCGACCCTGACCCACAAAAACATTATCGCCAATGTGTTGCAGTCGGAAGCCTGGATGCAGCCCGCTTTGAACAAACCGCGAGCGGGCGGGGTGCCTGAGCAATTGGTCGGTGTATGCGCCCTACCTCTGTACCATATCTTTGCACTCACAGTATGTTGCTTGTTGGGTATGCGCACGGGCGGCTTGGCGATTTTGATTCCGAATCCGCGCGATATTTCCGCACTGGTGAAAGAAATCTTGCCTTACAAAATCAACACCTTTCCCGCCGTCAATACGCTCTATAACGGTTTGGCCAATCACCCGGAATTTCGTAAGCTCGACTTCACCGGTTTAATGGTGAGCAATGGCGGCGGCATGGCCGTGCAAGAAGCCGTGGCCAAGCAGTGGTTAGATCTTACCCACTGCCCAATCTGCGAAGGCTATGGTTTGTCCGAAACGTCGCCCTCGGCCACTTGCAATCCTACCGATACGGATGCCTATAGTGGCTCAATTGGTCTGCCCATGCCCTCGACCGACATTGCCATTCTCGATGACGATGGTCGACCCGTACCTCTCGGCACCGCCGGTGAAATTGCGATCCGCGGTCCTCAAGTCATGGCGGGCTACTGGCAGCGCCCGGAGGAGACCGCCAATGTGATGACGGCCGATGGCTATTTCAAAAGCGGCGATGTGGGTATCATGGATGAGCGTGGCTACACCAGGATTGTGGATCGTAAGAAGGACATGATTCTGGTCTCCGGGTTTAACGTCTATCCAAATGAGATTGAAGGCGTGCTTGCCAGCCATCCAGATGTGCTTGAGTGTGCGGTGATCGGTGTGCCGGACAAAAATTCAGGTGAAGCGGTGAAG
>JANLRI010000093.1:0-5778 GCA_031361565.1 Betaproteobacteria bacterium
AGCAAAAAAAAGGGATCTCACTGCGCTTGTCGGAGCCAAGAGTGGGGTGTTGATCAAAGTTGTTGATTTGCGACCTTGGAAATGATCATTGTTGAAGGTATTAAAAAGGGCTCCATACGAGCCCTTTTTTATGCCTGTAAATTTGGTGATTTTGAATTGTGAGCCTAAAGACACATCTACTTTTCACCACACTCCGCCACTCGTCGCTCTCAAAGAAGGCTTTGTCGGTCTGTAGGTAACATCTGAAGCTTTTTGTCACCTAATAGAGAGGAACGAAACTATGTCGACTGAAAAGACCTTGAAAACCTGGATGTGTTTAATTTGTGGCTGGCTCTATGACGAGTCCGTCGGCGCCCCTGAAGAGGGAATTGCTGCCGGGACCCGTTGGGAAGACGTGCCACCCAATTGGACTTGCCCGGAGTGCGGAGCTCGTAAGGAAGACTTTGAAATGGTGGAACTGTGAAATGAGTGCGAGCGAGAGCTTCAATGGAGTGACGGTCATGGTGATCGACGATAGCAACACGATTCGTCGCAGCGCAGAGATTTTCCTTGGTAAGACCGGGGCAAAAGTAGTACTCGCTGAAGACGGCTTCGATGCTCTGGCCAAAATTGCGGATCACCAGCCAGATTTGATTTTTTGCGATGTACTCATGCCGCGCCTGGATGGCTATCAAACCTGCGCGCTCATCAAAAAGAGCCCAAAGTTCAAGACCACGCCGGTGGTGATGTTATCCAGCAAGGATGGCTTGTTTGATAAGGCTAAAGGGAGAATGGTAGGTTCCGACCACTATTTGACCAAACCGTTTACCAAGGACAGCTTGCTTCAGGCGGTGCGCGAATTTGCGCGCAAGGCGGGCGCATCGACAACGGGCGCCGCACCGCGAGTGGCGGCGCTAAGTGATTTGCTACCCAAGGTTGCACTACCCGGTTCGACCGTTGCTGCCAGCTTGGCCCCCAAAGCCGAGCTTCCCTCTACAGCAACTGCCGAGCCCACACTTCCAGTAGTGGCCGAGCCCGCGCCCGCTTTCAGCCTGAACTTTAGCCCGGAGTTTGCCGACGATATCGTAACGCCCCCTCTAGGGGCGAGCGATATCGTCCAGATGTCCGAAAAGTTCACCTTAAGTCTTGTCTAACAATTCATCCCATCAAAGGAAAATTATGGCCAACGCCAAAATCCTCGTCGTAGAGGACTCGCCTACCGAAAGGTTTTATCTCGCTGACTTGCTCGGCAAGAAGGGTTATCAAGTGATCACCGCTGAGACGGGTGAAGAGGCCTTGATCAAGGTGAAGGCCGAACGCCCCAAATTGGTCGTGATGGATGTGGTCATGCCTGGGCAGAGTGGTTTCCAAATTACTCGCGCCATTACCCGTGATCCCGAAACTAAAGATATTCCGGTCATTCTGTGCACAAGCAAGAGCACTGAAACTGATCGTATTTGGGGTTTGCGCCAGGGCGCGAAAGACTATCTCGTCAAGCCACTGAAGCCTGAAGAGTTTCTTGCTCGCGTTGCAGATCTTGCCCACTAATCTATAGGTTTTAAGCGTCATGGCCATTCGTCGTCGTAATCTTAAAGAGTTTCAAATGCGTCTTACTGAGCGCATTAATAATGCTTCGGCAACTAGCAAGAATACAAAGTTAGGGGTCATGATTAACGAGCACAAGTGCTTGGTAGATCTTGAAGAGGCTGGTGAGATTATCTCTATTCCAAGCACGACGACGCGTGTGCCGGGGACGCAATCCTGGTTTAAGGGTTTGGTGAGTCATCGCGGTGTGCTCATCGGTGTGGCAGATCTTGCGCAGTTCAATGGTTTGCCCAGTAGCCGAGTCGGCAAAGACTCGCGGCTGTTGACCTTGAATCAGCGCATGGGGCTGAACGCTGCAATTCTTGTAAGTCGCATGTTGGGCTTGCAGAACTTGGCGCAAATGAAATCCGTTGAATCTAAGGAATCACAGCCTTGGGAAGGTTCAACCTGGATGGACGAACGTGGCGAAACATGGCTGGAGATCAAGCTCTCAGCGTTGGCCGGTGATCAAAAATTTTTATCAGTAGCAGCTTAAGCTACGGAGAATGTAATGAAAGTTCTTACCAAAAAAATGGGTGATTTCTTAAAACCCAAAACGGCATCGAATCCTTCTAAACTGATTGGTTTCAAGTTCCCAGGTTTCGGCAAAAAAGATGCGCTGGACGTGGATACCGCTCTGATCGATCCGCCTACCGGTGCGGCGCCCACGACTGCCATGGAGTCATTGGCGGCGCATACGCTTGTCGGCCAATTCGACGGTGGTTTTGGGTCGAAAAAAGTGGAAAAGAAATATAAGCCGTCTAATAAGGGTTTACTTGCCAATGTTCCCCTAGCGCAGCAGCAAAAGATTTCGGTGATTGTTTTCGCCTTCGCAATTTCGGTGGTACTGCTTTTTGTTTGGCTAGATATTCGCCTTTCGCGAAACATGGCTCAGTTCAGTCAGTCCGTTACTGAAATCGTTCTGAACACACAAAGACTCGCGAAGGCGGTACCTGCGGCCATGAAGGGTGACGCGAAGGCGTTTCCACAAATTGAAGACAGTCGTGCCAAGATCTCCACCCTCGACGCGGCGCTGAGCGCTGACGGAGTCGTCGCGTTTAATGCTGACCTGCTTGCCAAACTGCAAGATGCAGAAGCCAAGTGGAAACCCACGGCGGGTGCGGCGGAAAATATCTCGGGCGCTAAGAAGTTTTTGCAAGATATGGGCGCGGTTAAGGCGCGCTTGATTGAGTCTTCGCCGCTGCAGTACGATGAAGCAAAAGTGATCGCCGTCATAAGCTTGCAGTCCGGCGCTTCTGCGAAAGAGTCTGCCTTGGCCGGTGAGTTGGTCGGAGCGTCACAAATCTTGGCGAAAGAAATTTCCGAGGCCTTTTCCGACGAAGGAGTCTCCCCTCGCGACCCTGCGGCCTTGATGGATCTTTATATCGAATACAAAGCGAATGTGAATACCCTCCTGAACGGCGATGCGCGTGCCGGGATAGAGCCCGCAAAATTCGCCGAGGTTAAGCGTGCTTTAAGTACTTTGAAGGCGCAGATTGATAAAGCCGAAGCGGATATCTCCTACTTTGTGAAGGGCTTGCCAAGGCTGCGTGACCTTCGTAAGTCAGAGCAAGTCATTAGTAAAGACAGTGAAATCGTTCGCGAGGCGTTCCAAAGTGTTGCCGGAACTGATACATCTGACGGGCTAAACCTAAACTCGTACGCCGCAGTCTTTTTTGGAATCATCGCCTTGCTTGCGGCAGGCCTTTGGTCACGTAACTATATGAAATCTTCAGACTTGCGAGCTTCTGAGGCCGAATTACAAAAAGAACAAGCTGAGTCGCTTGAGCGTGATGCAAAACGCGCGAACGACCAGAACCAAGCGGCGATTTTACGTTTGATGAACGAGTTGCAAGAGGTTGCTGACGGTGACTTGACGGTTCAGGCGACGGTGTCGGAAGACATTACCGGCGCGATTGCTGACTCAGTCAATTACACGGTTGACGAACTACGAAACTTGGTGGCCCGTATTAATAAAACGGCGGCGATGGTGAACGAGGCCTCTTCCTCGGCCCAGTTGACGGCAACCAGCTTGCAGGCTGCTACTGAGCAGCAGTTCCGCGAGATTCGCGAAACCGGTGAGGCCGTGCTCCGAATGGCCCAGCAAATTAACGAAGTGTCCTCGCGAGCTTCCGAATCGGTGACGGTGGCACGCCAGTCAAAAGAGGCGTCAGAAGCAGGTCAGAAGGCAGTAAGTAACGCGATTGACGGCATGAATGGCATTCGCGATCAAATTCAAGATACCTCCAAACGCATTAAGCGTCTGGGTGAGTCGTCTCAAGAGATCGGTGAGATTGTCGAGCTGATTTCAGACATTACCGAGCAAACCAACGTGTTGGCTCTGAACGCGGCGATTCAGGCGGCATCAGCCGGTGAAGCCGGGCGAGGGTTTACGATTGTTGCCGAGGAGGTGCAGCGCCTAGCTGAGCGCTCCGGAGAGGCTACCAAGCAGATTTCTGCACTGATTAAAACGATTCAAACCGATACGCAAGATGCGGTTTCTGCGATGGAACGAAGCACGGCCGGTGTGGTCGAGGGGACCAAACTCTCCGACGATGCAGGTAAGGCGCTTGGTGAAATCGGTACGGTGTCAAGCCAGTTGGCTCACCTGATTGAAGACTTTTCGGCGGTGACTTCGAGGCAGGCTTCTTCAGCCGGCACCGTGGCCCAGTCGATCCAAAGGATCTTGCTGGTCACGGAACAGACTTCCGAAGGTACTCAACAAACTGCGGGCTCGATCCGTCAGCTTGCTGAACTTGCCCAAGAGCTGAAGAGTTCGGTATCTCGCTTCAAGGTGTCGTAATTCGAGCGTCCACTAGAAGCCCCGAAAAACACACCATAAATGATTAACCGTCAGCTTGTACGAAACTGAAGGACCAGGCGATGAAAAAATTAGAAAATCAAGACTTGACAGCGCGCTCGTCTGTTCGACAACCCCTCGATGCAGCGGCTCGCGCCTCTGCGGAATGGTGTTTTCCCGAGATTCAACACGCTTTCGAGAGGGTAGCTCTTGCGCTGGACGATTATCGCGCCAGCCAACAACAGGATCAGTCTCTTTTTGAGCGCGCTTCAATCAGCCTGCACCAAGGTTTGGGCGCTTTGCGAGTGATGTCGCCTGCTGGCATTGACGTATTTGCGGACACTCTGGAGCGAGTCTTTGATGGTAAAGACGGCGTGAAAGTAGAGTGGAGTGATGAAAACGTCGTCCATACCAAACGTGCTTTGGCGGCACTCACCGAATATCTTGAAGATCTTATTTCTGGTGAGGTAGAGGAGCCATTATTGTTGTTCCCACATTTCAAGGCTATGCAAACGCTGTGTGGCCAGGCTCGTCTTCATCCTGCCGAACTTTTTCAGGTTCCTCAGGACGCCAAGCTCTTGCCTGAATCTTTGGAGCCGCGTCTGTTGTCGGACGATGACAAGGTGCGCTTGCGCATTGAATACGAACAAGGTCTGCTGAAGACTTTACGCTCTGGTGTGAACGAGCAAATCGCTGGTGACCTTAGGGTGGTGCTTGAGAAAGTGGCACAGTCGCCCGAGGGCATGAGCCATTACTCCTTCTGGCGTGCCGCGGCCGCGGTGTTTCAGGCCGTGTCAGAGTCGAGCCTGGAGGTGGATCTCTACGTGAAGCGCCTCGTTGCAAGGCTCAATACGCAGTTGAAAGAGACCTTGGCGGGTGGCAAGAGCGTGAGCGATCAGCTCCACAGAGAGGTCTTGTTCTCGCTGGCGATGGCCGAGAATTGCAGCGCTAATGTACAGCTCGTTAGACATGCGTTTTGTTTAGAGGGAAGTATCCCTGAGGATTTCGAAACCAGCCGTTTTGGCTTGTTTGACAAAGACGCTGAGCTTCAGGCGAAGGATTCGATTCCAGCCATTAAAGAAGCTTGGGATTTGGTCACCCAAAGTATGGCCGGCGCCTTGCCGCGCTATGCGGAAGCCGTCGGCGTGTTTCACGGTGCCGCATCGCTACTGGGTCCTAACTTGAGTGAACTCAGTTCAGTCTGGACCCAGGTGGGTCGCGCCATTGAACTTAAGTCGGAAGTGATGACTGAGGTTTTAGCGGTTGAAATGGCGACTTCGGTGCTGTTCGTCGAGAGTTTGTTTTCGGGCCCGTTGAAGCGCTATTCTGATTTAAGTGAGCGCTGCAAGGAGATGGTGGCCCGCTTAAAGGCTAGCTCCGCGGGCGAAATAGTGTCTGAGATGCCGGAATGGTTG